>DEQC01000008.1:31825-63050 GCA_002359055.1 Flavobacteriales bacterium UBA3376
CCAACTGTGATTCTTGCAAACGATCCTAAATACGAAAGTATGGTTGAAGAAATTTTCGGGCCGATTTTAACTGTTTATGTTTATGATGAAAATAAATGGGAAGAAACTTTAGAATTGGTTGATAATACTTCAGAATATGCTTTGACAGGAGCGATTTTTGGAAAAGATAGATATGCAGTTAACCAAGGAATCAAAGCTTTGGAAAATGCAGCAGGTAATTTCTACATCAACGACAAACCAACTGGAGCTGTAGTAGGTCAACAACCATTCGGTGGTGCGAGAGCTTCAGGAACTAATGACAAAGCAGGTTCAGCAATGAATTTATTGCGTTGGGTTTCTGTTAGAACTGTTAAGGAGACTTTCTTGCCAGCCAAAGATTATAGATATCCGTTTTTAGCGAAAGATTAATTACTAATTATATCAAACTAAACTGCCTCCAAGTTGAGGCAGTTTTTTTATAAATAAGTTTTAATGGTGATCTGTCTTTTTGTGATTTTCTTTATGAATTTCTTTCATGAAATCGGTGTCTTTTAGTTCATCGATCACCGAGTCTTTCCAAAGTTCTATACCTCTTTTGTAAGCTGTTTTTGAAATCATAAATGCAGCCACTGGAGAAGTTATGTATAAGAAGAAAATAATCGAAATGATTTTGGTGGTAACTGAGAAATCGTAAAAATATATCATGGCAGCTATAAGAATAAATCCTACGCCCATAGTACTCGCTTTTACAGTTACAGAAAGTCGAGTGTAGAAATCAGGCATACGGTATATACCAAGCGATGCAATCAATATAAAAATTGCACCCAAAGTACATAAAACCATTATCAATATATCAGTCATCATTTCTTCTTGTTTTTGTTAGTTTGATCCAAATAATAAGCAAATGCAATCGTGCTCAAAAACGCAACTACGGCTAAAACTGTAGCAACATCTAAAAAAATCGAGTCATTGTAATAGATGCTAAACACACCTATCAAACCAATACCAGAAGTAATGACCAAATCTGTAGAAATAACTCTATCATACATTTCCGGACCTTTTAAAAAGCGTAAGAAAATGATGAATAAAGAAACTGCTATTATTGGAGCAACTACATATAATAAATAACTTTCTACCATGAATTTTATCGAAATACTTCAATTAAACGTCTCTCAAGTCCATTTTTCATACGTTTAATGAACTTGTCTTTATCTTGTAAATACAAAGCGTGAATATAAACGGTTTTCTTGTCAGGACTAATTTTCAAAACCATAGTTCCTGGCGTTAGAGCTATGAAATTTGTAAGCATAGTAATTTCAAAGTCTGATTTCAGTTCATGTTTATATTCAATGATTCCCGGTTTCATCTTAAATTTGGGCAACATGATTTCGTAGGTCACTTCTATATTTGCTTTGATCATTTCATACAAAAAGAAAACAGCAAAACTCAAAACTCTTGGTGCTTTGTAGAAATAACCTTTATCTTCTTCCTTATCCGTTCTTCTTACCAATAGCCATAGAATTCCAAAACCGATGACAAAACCAAATAAAAAGTTGGCATAATTCAATTGTCCGGTCAGAGCAATCCAAACTAAAGTAAGTAATATGTTAAGTAAAAAATTTTTAATCATCTTTCAAAAACTCCATTTAATACCGCATCTATGTAAAGACTTGGATTCATTAATTCTTTTGCCGTTTTTTCGGCCAAACTGTAAATTTCTTCAGCATTTAAACCTATGAATAAAGATATACAAGATAAAACCACTATTGGGCCAATCAAAGCTACTTTTTTGCTCAAACGCAAAGGTGCAAATCGATCGATATCTTCTGTCAATCGCTTAGGAGAATCCTTCCAAAACACTTCTGACCACATTTTTGCAATCACATATAAAGTTACAAAACTTGCAAAAATTATTGCACCTAATAATGCATATTGCTCTGCTTTTAATGACTCGCCAAACAGTTGAATCTTAGGCCAAAATCCTGACAAAGGAGGAATTCCAGCCAATGAAAACATAGCAATTGCTATGATAAATGAGATTTTTGGATAATCTTTACCAAATCCTCCCAATCGAGTCATATCTATCGTATTTCTAATCTTATGCAAAATTCCAGTAATCATCAATAAATTACTCTTAACAACTACATCGTGAATCAGGTAAAATATCACTCCCACAAAAGCTAATTCTGTGTACAATCCTAATCCTATGATCAAATATCCGATATGACAAACTATCAAATAAGAAATCATTCGGCGAACACTTTTCTTATTGATCGTCCCTAAACCACCGGTCACTAAAGTCATTATTGCTAAAACAATGAATACCGTTTTGATGAAATCATCGGGTTGAAAAATCAAAGTAAATGTTCGAATCAAAGCATAAACCCCCATTTTGGTCAACAAACCTCCAAATATTGCTGCAATCGCCGAAGGTGGTGTATGATAAGATGATGGAAGCCAAAAATACATTGGGAAAATTGCAGATTTTATACCAAATCCAGCCAAGAATAATAAGGCTGTAACGGAAACTAAACCCTCATTTTCTACCTGATTGATTTTTATTGCTAAATCAGCCATATTCAAAGTTCCAGTGATACCATATAGTATCCCAATGGCTGTCAAAAATATTGTAGAAGCCAACATGTTTATACTTACATATTTGATAGCTCCTTCCATTTGCATTTTCTTTCCTCCTAAAGTCAATAAAACAAAGGATGAAATAATTACAATTTCAAACCATACATACAAGTTAAATATATCGCCCGTTAAGAAAACTCCGAGTAATCCCATGACCAAAAAATGGAAATTCATGAAATAACCAAATCGAATACGACTTGTATTGATTGCAGCTGTAGAATAAATACCAACGGTCAAACTCACAATTGCAGTCAATAGCGTCATGATCGAACTCAAAGTGTCTGAAACGAATATAATTCCAAATGGAGCTTGCCAATCACCGACTTGAACGATGAGATAATTGTATTTATCAGTTGCATAAAACAATCGAATACAAAGTAGAAAAGCCAAAAAGTTTCCTACTACACTGATGATTTTTTGAAGTCTGATATGTTTTAAAGTGAACAACAATAAAATTGCTGTCAACAAATGCATTAAAATCGGCGCTAATATGAAATTTGTAATCATATGTCTAAATCCTCAACGTTTAATGAATCTAAATCATCAGATCCAGTGGTTTCATATACTTTTTTCAATAAGATGATCGCGAATGCAGTCAATGCAAAGCTGATGACAATTGCAGTCAATATCAAAGCTTGCGGCACTGGATCAGCATATATATCAGTAAATGTTGGCTCGGCTTCATTGATAATCGGTGGTTTTCCACGGGTCAATCCACCGGTTAAAAATATCAACACGTTGACGCCATTCCCAATGAGAATTAAACCCAATAATAATTTAACCATACTGCGCCTCAGCATGAGAAAAATCCCCGCTGAATACAATACGCCAACCAATAGTAATAACAATATCTCCATATATCAAACAGTCTCTCGAATTGTAAATAAAATAGTTAATGTAACTCCAATTACCACGATGTAAACGCCTAAATCAAAAAATAAAGCAGTTCCAACTTTCCCTAAAACACTCACTGTTCCTTCTGTCCAAAGTCCTTTGAAAAAAGCTTGTCCACTTAAAACAGGTAAAAATGCACTGATTAATGAAAGGGATAAACCTACAGGAATTAGCATTCGGGGATGATATTTAAATAGCTTTAAAGTATTTTCAACCGAATGTGCAAATGAATGTAAAACAAATCCAATGGAAGCAATCAATCCTCCTACAAATCCTCCACCTGAAAGATTGTGACCTCTCAACAATACAAAAAGTGATGCCATCAATAACAATGGAATCAAATAATTTGTCGATGTTTTTAGAATAATTAAATCGATGTCGACTTTCTGATTGTCTTTATCCTCTTTTTTAATCTGCTTCTTCATGAATTCCTTTATATTTTAATAATCCAAATACTCCCATCGCTGCAATCGATAAAACAATAGACTCAACCATGGTGTCTATTCCCCTAAAATCAACCAATATTACGTTTACTACGTTCTTTCCTTTGGCCAATACATACGCATTGTCTGCATAAAAGTGACTCAAAGTTTTGTCCGCCGGAAATAACAATGATTCCATAGCGATCAACATGATCAAAGTTCCAAAGCTTAGCGATATAATCGCATCTCTGCCGATGATCTTATTGTTCCTAAATGTTAAAAACGGTGGAAGTTTGTATAAAATCAATACGAATAAAACCACTGTCAATGTATCGATGGTAAATTGAGTCATGGCTAAATCTGGAGCTCCATACAATACGAAAATTAAACACATCGCAAATCCAATTATTCCCATACTCGCAACTGCAATTAGTTTTGAATTTGCTCGAATGGTAAAAAACACTGCAGTCACCATGATGATAAATATAATTAATTCATGTGTTTCAAATTGAGTGATGTTTCTAATTTCTAAATGAAAAGGTATGGTAGTGAAAAATCGATAACCAGTTAAAACAGTGATGAAAACTATAATAACCATCAGATAATTCCTCAAATAACCATTGTGCATCATTCGCGTATAGAAAAAAGCAAATCTTTTGATGCCCAAAGCAATAGTTTCTATGATTTGTTTAGGAGAAACTGATTCGAGTTTTTCTATGTTTTGTAAAATTGCTCTGATGTACCTATTAAATACAAATAAAATGATTCCAAGCCCTATGGTTATTAAACTCAAAATCAAAACTGTATTGAATCCATGCCAAACTTTTAGATATAAATCTGTAGTCGCTCCACTAATACTTACAAAAGTATGTTTTAAAATTCCGTTATCAGCGATCGAAGGTTTCAACCCAAAAATTAAACTCAATGAACTCAAAATTACTATAGGAATCCACATGGGGAACTTAGGTTTGTGAACTTCCAATTGAGTGGTTGGAAGTTTACCTATAAAAGGTTTGATTCCAGCTAAAAATCCTGCACCTGCAATCAAAGCATTGGATCCAACAGCCAAAACAGTTACCCAAATCGACCAATGCGGTGAATTCAGAGTTGCTTCATAAATTAAATCTTTGCTCAAAAACCCAAAAGTTAAAGGAACGCCAGCACTCGAAAGCGCAGCTATCAATGAAGCAATCGCTACCACAGGCATGTATTTTCCAAGTCCCGAAATTTTGGACACATCTCTTGTATCGACCGCGTGTTGTATAACTCCTGCAGTTAAAAATAAAGCTGCTTTATAAAGGGCGTGAACCAAAATGAAAGTAACAGCTGCATAAATAGCAAACTCAGTTCCAATTCCTAATAAAAATACTATAATTCCTAAGGCGGAAATCGTTGTATAAGCTAAAATAGCTTTTAAATCAGTTCTGAAAATACTATGAAAAGCACCATATGCCATAGTGATTCCTCCAACGATCATCAATGTTTGAGACCAAACCACTCCGTCATTTAAGATGGGTGAAAATCGAGCCAAAATATAAATTCCAGCTTTTACCATGGTTGCGGAATGCAGATATGCAGAAACTGGAGTAGGTGCGGCCATTGCTCCAGGCAACCAATAGTGAAATGGAAATTGAGCGGATTTAGTGAAAGCTCCAATGAATATAAAAACTAAAATCGCAATGAATTGAGAGTTGTTTTGAATGAAATCAGTAGAGGATAATAATTCCTGAATTGAATAAGTTCCTGCGACATTTCCTATCAATAAAAAACCGGTCAATAAGAAGAAACCCCCTAAACCAGTAATCAATAAAGCTCTTAGCGCACTGCTTCTCGATTCATCTTCTTGATTGTTAAATCCAATTAGAAAAAAGGATGAAATACTGGTCAACTCCCAAAAGACAAAAATCGAAATTAAGTTATCCGACAAGGTGAGCCCTAACATTGCACCCATGAATAAAGTCAAATAACTAAAAAATCGATTGATATATTTTTCTTTTTTAAGATATTCAGACGAATAGAAGAAAATTAAAGCACCTATTCCTGTGATCAATAAAGCGAAAAGTAGCGATAAACCATCCAATTTGAAATTCAAATTAATTCCCAACTGAGGAATCCAGTCGTATCGAATTAGAATTTCACCCTCGTTTTGTAAACGAAATAAATAATACAAGAAATAGGAAAAAAGCCCTAAAGGAAATAATGCAAAAAGCTTGTAAAATTTAGGTGGAATTAATTTTCCTGAAAATAAAATCAAGAAAGCAATAATAAAAGTAATAACTAAAATATACGCCATAAATTCTGTCTATTCCAAGGTGGCGTAAAATACAAAAGTATTTTCTAAAATTATATAAAATTAACCCTGTATTTAGAAAAAAAATGAGATTTTAACGATAATATAATTAATAAAAATATAGGCTCATAAATATTATATATTACATTTGATAAAAATTGAAATGTACCGATGAATATTTGCTGAAATGAAATCTAAAACCGCCATAAGAACGTCTTTTTTTAGCATTTTCGGAAATTTGTTGATGGTAATTATCAAATTTCTGGCAGGTTTTTTTGGAAATTCTTATGCATTAATTGCAGATGCAATTGAGTCTTCAGCTGATGTACTTTCATCGGTTTTAGTTTGGGTTGGATTGAAATATTCTTCCAAACCGCCCGACGAAAATCATCCGTATGGACATGGGAGATATGAAGTAATTTCAACTTTTGCAGTCATTGGTTTTTTGTTGATTTCAGCGACAGTAATTGCCATAGAAAGTATTAGAAACATTCAAACCCCTCATGAAACTCCAAAAGCTTTCACTCTTTATGTTTTGGCGGGAATCATCATTTTCAAAGAGTTTTCATTTCAATATGTTATCAGAAAAAGTAAGATTTCTAATAGTTCTTCTTTGAAAGCAGATGCATGGCATCATAGAAGTGATGCGATCACATCTGTTATGGCATTTATAGGAATTTCTATTGCAATTCTATTGGGCGAAGGTTATGAATCAGCAGATGACTGGGCTGCTTTAATAGCTTCAGGGATTATTGCTTACAATGCCTTTAGAATATTTAGGCCAGTGTTAGGTGAAATTTCAGATGAACAATTGTACGATGAAATGATCGATGAAATTCGAGAGATTTCTTTAAATGTTCCAGGAGTGATTGCAACGGAAAAATGTCATGTGAGAAAGATGGGAATGACTTTTTATGTAGATTTACATATGGTCGTTTCTGGAGATATTTCAGTGAGAGAAGGTCATACAATTGCTCATGATTTAAAGAATGAAATTCAAAAAAAGATTCCTGAGATTGCTGATGTTCTAGTGCACACAGAGCCAGATAGTGAGGCTTTAAGGTAGAGTTCAATCAAAAAAAGTCCGCTATAGGCGCGGACTTTTTATAATTATTTTGTGTATTTATTTAAAATAAATCTGGAAATTTACTTGGATTCGTTTCTCTCATAAGTTCATAAACTTGTTCCACCACATCATCTATAGATGGTTTAGAGAAATAATCACCATCCGTTGCATAAGCAGGTCGATGAGCTTTTGCAGTGATGGTCAATGGTTTGCTATCCAAGTGGAAATATCCATTTTGTTCTTCTAAAATTTGTTGCAATATAAATGCTGAAGCACCTCCAGGAACATCTTCATCTATAATTACTAAACGATTGGTTTTCTTCACACTTTCAGAAATATCGTGTTTCAAATCGAATGGCAATAAAGATTGAACGTCTATCACTTCAGCTTCAATGCCTAATTGCGACAATTCTTTAGCGGCTTCGTTGACAATTCTCCAAGTTGATCCATAAGTCACCAATGTTACATCGCTACCTTCACGAGTGATTTCTACTTCACCTATGGGAGTAGTGAATTCTCCTAAATTGCTCGGCATTTTTTCTTTCAAACGATAACCATTTAAACTCTCAACTACGATTGCAGATTCGTCGGACTGCAACAAAGTATTATAAAATCCAGCGGCTTTGGTCAAATCGCGAGGTACCAAAACGTACATCCCTCTGACCAGATTTAAAATACCTCCCATAGGTGAACCTGCGTGCCAAATTCCTTCGAGTCTATGACCTCTCGTACGAATTATAACCGGTGCTTTTTGACCACCTTTTGTTCTGTATTGAACCGTCGCTAAATCATCGGACATCAATTGCAATCCATACAATACGTAATCCAAATATTGAATTTCAGCAATCGGTCTCAAACCTCTCATGGCTAAACCGATGCCTTGACCAACGATGGTAGCTTCTCGAATACCAGTATCGCTTATTCTCGTTGCTCCAAATTTAGCTTGTAAACCTTCAAGTCCTTGGTTTACATCACCAATATATCCAGTGTCTTCTCCGAAAATCAATACATTGTCGGTCTGACTAAATATTTTTTCGAAATTATCTCTAAGAATTACACGTCCATCTTCAAGTTTCGGTTCTTCAGGATATACAGGATCGATTTTTTCAATAGTCAAAGCATTTGATTCAGATTCACTATACAAATGCGAAGAATAGATGTTTTTTTCGATAGCCATTTGATCGTTGAACCATTGCAGCAATTGACTTTTAGCTGAAGAATTTTCACCTCTGCTGATGCGAATCGCTTTTCTAACTGAACTATAAATATCCTTTTTGAAAGGAATTTGTTTTGGTTTTAATTGATTGATTTCAGCCTGAATAAAAGATTTGTTTGGGCTTTGATTTGCCAATTGATTCAGAAGTTCAATGGCTTTATCTTTTAATTCCAATAGAGGATTTAAGTAGTCATTCCATGCTTCTTTCTGAGCGGCTCTAACTTCTTTTTTAACTTCCGATAAGATGTTGTCCAATTCTTCTTCAGTGGCAATGCTATTGTCATTGTTTCCAAAATTCAAAATCCACTCTTTGAATTTAGCAATTCCATCGAATTCACTTTCCCATTCCAATCTTTCTTTGGATTTATATCTTTCGTGTGAGCCTGAAGTTGAGTGACCTTGTGGTTGTGTACATTCTTTGATGTGTACGATACAAGGGATGTGATTTTCACGCGCCAACTTTTCAGCTTTTTCGTAAGCTTCGATCAGAGAAGGGTAGTCCCAAGCTTTGGCGGAGATAATTTCATAACCTCTTTCATTTTCAGTTTTATGAAAACCAGAAAGTAGTTCACTCAAATCACTTTTCGTTCTTTGGTATTCTGCCGGAACTGAGATTCCGTATCCATCGTCCCAAATTGAAACGATCATGGGCACTTGCAAAACGCCACCTGCGTTAATAGTTTCCCAGAAAAGTCCTTCGGAAGTACTTGCGTCACCGATGGTACCAAAAGCGATTTCATTTCCATTGACAGAGAAATTTTGTTCTTTGTCGGCTTGAGGGATTTCTCTATAATATTTTGATGCTTGTGCTAATCCCAGCAGTCTTGGCATTTGACCAGCTGTAGGTGAGATATCTGCACTTGAATTTTTTTGTTCGGTCAATTTTTTCCAAGAACCATCTTCGTTCAACGAACGCGTAGCAAAGTGAGAAGTCATTTGACGTCCACCAGATGAAGGTTCTTTTTCTAAATCAGTGTTTGCGTATAATTGTGCGAAAAATTCAGAAAGGCTCAATTCACCAATGGCGAACATAAAAGTTTGGTCTCTATAATATCCAGAGCGGAAGTCTCCGTTTTTAAATACCCTTGCCATTGCGATTTGAGGAAGTTCTTTACCGTCCCCAAAAATTCCGAATTTAGCTTTTCCTGTTAAAACTTCTCTTCTACCTAAAATACTCACTTCGCGTGACATTGCAGCCAATCTGAAGTCGTCGAGTATTTGTTTTTTAAATTGTTCGAATGAAAGTTTATTTTCTGTTTGTGTTTGCATAATTAATTTAACTGTTAGCAAAAATAAAAAATTTGTTTGATATCTCTACCAAAAGAAATGTAGCATTTGTCAAATGGTGATTTTAAAGCGAGACAAGACTTAATCAGATGCAAAACAAAATAAAAATTAATAAAAAAGCAAAAGCTATGTATTAAATATGTGTTTAGAATTTAAATAGTTGTACTTTTGCAAATTATATTTAAAAAATCGAGAAGCATTTGTGTAAATAAAAATGAATTCATACATTTGCAACCCGAATTTTATTCGAGTTAGTATAATATATTAAAAATCAATACAGTGGATACGTTAAGTTATAAAACAATATCAGCTAATAAAGAGACTGCTCAGAAAGAGTGGGTGAAAGTTGACGCAACAGGTCAGACTTTAGGTAGATTGGCCTCTGCAGTTGCAAAAATAGCAAGAGGGAAGCATAAGACAAACTTCACTCCTCATGTTGATTGTGGAGACAATGTTGTTGTTGTCAATGCTGATAAAATCGTAATGACCGGAAATAAGTGGGAGGACAAAGTTTACCTACGTTATACTGGTTATCCTGGAGGTCAAAGAAGCTTGACGGCTCAGCAGATATACGATAGAGACCCAAGTCGTTTAATTCATACGGCAATTTACGGGATGATGCCTAAGAACAGATTAGGAAAACAAATTTTGACTAACGTATATATTTATGCTGGAGAGGAGCATCCACATGAAGCTCAAAAACCGAAATCAATAGACATTAACGCATATTTATAATTATGGCAATTGTTCACACTATAGGCCGAAGAAAGACTTCTGTAGCGAGAGTTTACTTGCAAGAAGGATCAGGCGAAATTACAATTAACGGAAGAGAGTTAAATAACTATTTAACTACTAATGTATTACAATATAAAGTAGAGCAACCATTTGCGGTGACTGGTACCAAAGGAAAATATGATGTAGACGTAAAAGTTTACGGAGGTGGTATCACTGGTCAAGCAGAGGCTATACGTTTAGGTATTTCAAGAGCACTTTGTAAGGTTGATGAAGAATTCAGGTCTCAATTAAAACCTGAAGGATTACTTACAAGAGATTCGAGAATGGTTGAGCGTAAAAAATACGGTCAGAAGAAAGCTCGTAAGAAATTCCAATTCTCTAAACGTTAATTTTTTAAAATCAATAATAACCATTTTCCGGTTAGTTTAGCATCTAAATGTTGGAGGCGAGATCATATCAACCACTTCAATATTGCTTGCTGATTAGGCGGAACGTAAACTAAAAAACAAAGAAAATGGCAAGAGCAAATGTAAAAGAACTTTTGGACGCTGGCGTTCATTTTGGGCACTTGACAAGAAAGTGGAACCCAAATATGGCACCGTATATCTTCATGGAGAAAAACGGTATCCATATCATAGACCTGCACAAAACTGCAGTGAAATTAGAAGAAGCATGCAACGCATTGGAGAAGATAGCTGCTTCAGGAAGAAAAATCTTATTCGTAGCCACTAAATCACAAGCGAAAGAAGTAGTAGCTAAGCATGCGGAAAGTGTAAATATGCCATACATTACCGAGCGTTGGATGGGAGGAATGTTGACTAACTTCGTTACTATTCGTAAAGCAGTTAAGAAAATGAACTCCATCGACAGAATGAAGAAAGACGGTACTTTCGAAACACTTTCAAAAAAGGAAAGACTACAAGTTGATCGTCAAAGAGCTAAATTGGAAAGAGACTTAGGTTCGATTTCAGATATGACTCGTTTACCTTCAGCAATTTTTATTGTTGATACAGTAAGAGAACAAATCGCATTGAACGAAGCTCAAAAATTGAACATTCCAATCTTTGCAATGGTCGATACAAACACTGATCCAAGAGAAGTTGACTTTGCTATTCCAGCAAACGATGACGCTTCAAAATCAGTAGATACGATTTTGACACATGTAGTTGCAGCTGTTCAAAGAGGTTTAGATACCAGGAAAGCTGAAAGAGAAAGAGCTAAAGATAATAAAGAAGAGTCTCAAGCAACCGCTGAAACAGACTCGAAAGAATAATATTAAAATACTTAATTCAAACAGAATATAAGGATTTAGAATGTAGTTCTTTCGAAAGAGGAAGAGCTACATTTTTAATTTGAAATCAATAATAACTTAAAATTTAAATAGCAATGTATAAAGCAACTGCCGCAGAAGTAAGTAAACTTCGTAATGCAACCGGAGCTGGAATGATGGATTCTAAAAAAGCTTTGGAAGAAGCCGCTGGGGATTTTGATAAAGCAATTGAAATTCTTCGTAAACAAGGACAGCAAGTAGCTGCGAAAAGAGCTGATAGAGATAGCGTAGAAGGTGCAGTAATCGCTAAAGTTAATGATGATATGACCAAAGGTGTAATCATCTCTTTGAACTGTGAAACTGATTTTGTTGCTAAAAATGACGATTTCGTTGCATTGGCACAAAAGTTAGCAGATATCGCTCTTAACAGTAAAGACCAAGAGGAGTTTATGAATGCTTCTATCGATGGAATTTCTGTTAGTGAAAAACTTATTGAACAAACAGGTGTTATTGGTGAGAAAATAGAAATTGGAACTTTCCAAATCATCGAAGGTGAATTGGTAAATGCATATATCCACGCTGGAAATAAAATTGCTGCTGTAGCTGCACTTTCTAAGAAAGTTGATGGTGCTGATGAAGCTGCAAGAGAAGTAGCTATGCAAGTCGCTGCTATGAATCCAATTGCTTTGAACGAAAATGAAGTTTCTGAAGATATCATAGCTAAAGAAAGAGAAATTGCTAAAGATCAATTGATCCAAGAAGGTAAACCAGAAAATATGATCGATAGAATCGTTGAAGGTAAACTTCAAAGATATTTCAAAGACAATACTTTGGTTCACCAAGCTTTCATTAAAGATGCAAAAACATCAGTTGCTGACTATGTGAAAACTTTCGATAAAGACTTAGAAGTAGTTGGTTATATCCGTTTTGGCTTATAATTATATACTTAATTAATGATTTTAAGAGCCGTCCAAAAGACGGCTCTTTTTTTATTGGAATAAATATTTATAAAACATTGTTTTTCTGAAAAAATTAATTAATTTTGTATTGATACGATGAAAAGACTTTTATTTATATTGTTTTTGAGCTTTGCTTCATTAAATGCTTACGCGCAACTTCATGAGCAAAATAGAATGACTGAGACACAGGTGGAGAAGAAATTGACAATTTCTCCAAACCCAGCGGTATCAGACATCAAACTTTCTATTGAAGGTACTCAAGCCAATGTAAAATCTATTTCAATCTATAGTATCATTGGAAGTGAAGTCTTCTCAAAACAATACGATTCTAACTCAAGAAGCATCGACTTAGATGTACGTAACCTTAAAAAAGGTAAGTACCATGTCAGAGTTATCTTCGATGATAATTCTACTCAAGTAGCAACTTTAATTAAACAATAACTTATTCCTTTTTATAACATTTTAACTGTCAATCATACATTGACAGGCTTTATATATCAAAAATTTTTGGCTTAACGATCCGATAAAAATTTGATGTTTCTTGTGAGGCCAGTAAATTTAGTTCGTTTAACAGGAGATTTCCTGAAGATTTTTCGAAATTCTTCTTCAGTGATTTCTTCCCAATCGGATTTTGAGAAATTGAGGATTTCATCATTCGGTAAAAATCTTTCTTCTGAGTGTGGTTTAGAAAATCGGTTCCAAGGACAAACATCTTGGCATATATCGCATCCAAACATCCAATCCTCGAATTTACCTTTCATTTCTATTGGAACTTCATCTTTTAATTCGATGGTGAAATAGGAAATACATTTGCTTGCATCAATTTTTTTGTCGGAAACAATTGCATCCGTCGGACAAGCATCTATACATCTTGTACAACTTCCACAATGATCCGTCACAAAAGGTGTGTCATACTCCAATTCTAAATCTATAATCAACTCACCCAAAAAGAAAAATGAACCACTTTGTTTGGTGATGAGCAATGAGTGTTTGCCCATCCATCCAATGCCTGCTTTTTCAGCCCAAGCACCTTCCAAAATTGGTGCTGAATCAGTGAAAACTCTTCCATTGATTTCACCAATTTCCTCACGAATAAAATCAATTAGATCGTGCAACTTATCCTTTACTACAAAATGATAATCTTCGCCATAAGCGTATTTAGAGATTTTATAAGTGTCTTCTCTTTGTTTTTTTTCTGGGTAATAATTGTACAATAAAGAAATCACAGATTTTGCACCATCGACAAGTAAACGAGGATCCAATCTTTTGTCAAAATGATTTTCCATATAGGACAAATTCCCGTTTCTTTTTTCTTTGAGATAATTTTCTAAATGCGGCGCTTCATCTTCTAAGAATTCAGCTTTTGCAATTCCACAAGCGAGAAAACCCAATTCCATCGCTCTCTTTTTTATGAGCTGAGCATAAGTTCTCTTTTGTGTATGTGAAAGCAATGAATTCAAATTGAAAATGTTTAGTTGCTAATCCTTATTCTAAATTCTGCATTTGAATCAGTTTGGAATAAATTCCATCTTTTTCTAATAATTCGATATGCGTTCCGAATTCCTTGATCTCTCCATCCTCCAACACTATGATTTTATCAGCATTGGTGATGGTCGAAAGTCTATGAGCAATTACGATAGATGTTCTGTTCGCCATCATATTGTTCAAAGCATCTTGCACCAACTTCTCCGATTGTGTATCCAAAGCTGAAGTTGCTTCATCCAAAACCATAATCGGCGGATTTTTGTAAACAGCTCTTGCAATGCTAAGTCTTTGTTTCTGTCCACCACTTAATTTTCCTCCTCCTTCACCTACGTTTTCATTATATGAGTTTGGAAGTTTTTCGATGAATTCAGTCGCATTTGCAATTTCAGCTGCTGCACTTACCTTTTCTAAACTCGGTTCATTGTCACCCAATGCTATATTGTTGAAAATAGAATCGTTGAACAATATGCTGTCTTGAGTTACCAATCCGAAATGTTTTCTGTATTGAGATAATTTTATATTCTTGATATCAATTCCATCGATGAGAATTTGACCGCTATTTACATCATAAAAACGAGTGAGTAAATTAGCTAAAGTCGATTTTCCACTTCCTGAATGTCCGACAAGTGCTACTGTTTCTCCTTTTTTGATGGTCAAATTGAAGTTTTCTAAAATCTTTTTATCATCATAACCAAAACTTACATTTTTAAACTCAATTTGATGTTTAAATTCTGGGAAATCAACTGCGTCTTTCTGATCTCTAATGCTGACTTTCGTATCTAAAACTTCGAATATTCTTTTGGCCGATACTTCACCTTTTTGAATGTCGGAAAGTGAACGTGAAAACCTTTTGATAGGATCCAATAAAGTATAAAAAGTTGCTATGTAAAATAAGAATTCAGAACCTTTCAATCCATTGCCTTCAATGCTCAATTTTCCACCGAAAAACACAATTAAACCTATGGTGATAGCACCTAAGAATTCACTTGTAGGTGAAGCCAATGCTCTTTTTTTCATTACTTTTTGTAAAAGTTTTCTGAATTTATTGATAGAAACATCGAACCTTTTTTTGATTTGATGTTCAGCATTGAAAATCTTTATAATCTTGATTGAATTTAAAGTTTCATCCACATAAGACATTATATTTGACAATTCCTCCTGAGCATATCGAGCGTCTTTTTTCAAACTTTTACCAATGATCGATATCAAAGTTCCCATGATTGGAAAGACCAATAAAGCAAATAAAGTCAATTGATAACTCGTGATAAATAATGTAGTTACAAAAACGATGATCATTATTGGGCTTCTAATAATTTCAACCAACCCATTCAAAATATTGTTTTCAACTTCTCCCACATCATTTGAAATCCTAACCAACATATCACCTTTTTTATTTTCAGTGAAATAAGATACAGGTAAGCTCAAAATCTTGTTGTGAATATCGATTCTAAAATCACTTGAAACGCCAGCTCGCAAATCGATCAAGAAAAATTCTGACAAATAACTGAAAATGTTTCTAAAGAAAAATAGAACAATAAACGCAATACATGAATACAGTAGTACTTGAATAGGACCTTCTTGTTCCGTAAGTATATTCATATAATAATTTGCGTAGTCAGTTCCGAAATCTTTTAATTCCATTAAATTCCCAGAATAAACAGGTTTCTGTGTGATAATATCGGCTTCTTCTTCAAAAAGAATACTTAAGATGGGCATCATAAATGCCAATGCCAACACATTGAAAATAGCATATAATAAGTTGCATAAAATCGCTATAACAAATGAAAAGCGATAAGGTCGAGTATATTGAATTGCCCTTTTTATTAAGCTCATTAATCTTTAAATTTAGGCAAAGGTACAAATCCAAATTTTAAGTTAGATAATTAGTGCAATACAATGTATATTGTGATGTTTTAGAGTTTTCAATCGAATTAAAACTTGCTGAATGAAAGCTTGAAACTTTGAATCATAAGAATTAACTTCGCAGCTATGAAAATAGGAATTTTAGGTGGTGGCCAATTGGGTTATATGTTTTTACAAAATGCACTTCAGTATCCTGTAGAAATTCATATTTTAGACCCATCAAGTAATGCGCCATGTGCTCCGCATGCACATCATTTTGTTCAAGGTGATTTTGCAGATTATCAGACGGTAGTTGATTTCGGAAAGGATTTGGATGCGATAGGAATCGAAATTGAACATGTGAATGTAGATGCGCTTAGATATCTGAAATCTCAAGGAAAAATGATAATTCCAGATCCAGATGCTTTGGCAATAATCCAAGATAAATCGGTTCAAAAGAAATTTTATGTCGATAAAAACATACCGACAGCACCTTATTTTGAACTGGAAAATTGGGAGGAATTAAAAGATAAAAAAGTAAACTATCCTTTGTTTCAAAAAGCAAATAGAGGAGGTTACGATGGGAGAGGAGTTCAATTGTTAAATTCAGACAATAATTTAGAAAAACAGTTGAAAGTTCCTTCGATTTATGAAGAATTAGCGGATTTAGAAAAGGAAATAGCAGTTGTAGTTGTAGCTGATGGTAAAGGAAATATCGTAAATTACCCAATAGTAGAGCTCGTTTTCAATCAAGAATATAATTTGTTGGATTATCTATTGATGCCAGCGAATTCTTTCAGAAGAAGCTGCTCAAAAGATTGAAGAAATTGCAAGAAATGTTGTTTTAGAATTAAATTCTCCAGGAGTTTTTGCGGTAGAATTATTTTACAATAAGGATGGATCTGTTTGGGTCAACGAAACTGCTTGTAGGGTTCACAACAGTGGTCATTCGACCATTGAAGCTGCATACAGTTCACAATTTGATCAAATGTTGAGATGCTTGATTGGTTTACCTCTTGGAAGTACAGAATTGTTTTCTACTTCAGCTATGGTCAATTTGATTGGTGCAGAAGGAGAAAATGGAAAAGCTGAAATCGAAAATCAAAATGAGATTTTAGGAATTCCAGGTGCTTATTTACATTGGTATGCCAAAGAAGAAACTCGTCCAGGAAGAAAAATGGGTCATATTACTTTGATCGATAAAGATTTGGATCGATTGAAATCAAACATTGAAAAAGTCAATAAAACAGTTAAGGTCATTGCTAAAAAATAAAATTATGGTAGGAATTATAATGGGTAGCGATAGTGATTTACCAATCATGAAGGAAGCTGCTGAGATTTTAGAAGAATTGGGAATTTCATATGAATTGACAATAGTTTCAGCCCACAGAACTCCTGATAGAATGTACAAATATGCTAAATCAGCCAAAGAGAGAGGATTGAAAGTAATCATTGCTGGAGCAGGTGGTGCAGCGCATTTACCGGGTATGGTAGCTTCGATGACAGCGCTTCCAGTGATAGGCGTTCCTATAAAATCTTCAAATTCTATCGACGGTTGGGATTCTGTTTTATCGATTTTACAAATGCCCAATGGTATTCCAGTGGCAACTGTCGCTTTGAATGCTGCCAAAAACGCTGGTCTGATGGCCGCTCGAATTTTGGGAAGTACTGATGAAAATGTTTTTGATAAGTTGAATCAATACAATAGAGATTTGACTCAATCTGTTGAAGAGAAAATCGAAAAAGTTCGTACTGAATATAAAAATACTTTTGACCAATAATTAACGTAAATTTTCTTTTGGAAATTGAACTTTGTCAGGATGCTCATTCATCATTGGTAAAGCATAAGTCAAAATTCTATTTCTCCTACCTGTAGTATCTCTCGGTTCCACTGGATAAGAAATCACAGCTTCTAACCAAGAGAATTTGTTGACCCTAAAATAAACCTCAGGCAACCACCTTCTTCTAACTTTTACGTCGTATTTCGGATATTTACTTTCGAAATCTTTGATACTGGCTTCAAGCAAACATTCTTTTACAAAATCCAAATCACTCGTATAAGCGATTTGAACAGCAGTTTCATCCCACATGAATGGATGTTGAGGACCTGAATAATTGATAACTTCTTGTTTCAAAATAATACTATTTGGAAAATATATCACTCTTCCACTTCTTCTATCATTTCCTAAATAATCACCTCTACATTCCAGAATTTTAGTGTCGAGATAATTAACTTCAATCACATCTCCACGAATTTCACCGATTTGAATTCTATGTCCAACTTTAAATGGCTGTCTAAAAATGATGTATAACCAAGCGATGAATGAAGAGATTGGTGCTTGTAAAGCAAAACCTAAGACCAATGACAACAATCCAAGACTGACCATTGCCGTGTATAAATTTTGATAAATCGTAGAAACAAAAATGATGACTATCAATGATATTGTTAGCAAACGTGTGATTCTAAGTAGATTGTATCTATCGCCTTCACTATGAGCTTTGACAATTATAAATCTTTCGATGATTTGGCCGATGAGCAAAATGATGAAAACAACCGATAAACTCAGGCTCAATCTTTTCACCACTGAAATATAAGATTTCCATTGTTCGAAAAATTTCAAATCCATCAAATAGTGGATTCCCAACATCAAAACGATTAGAATTGAAAATAAAATAATCGAATTTTTATTGCCGTGCTTTTTCATAGTTTGAAGTTCAAATAATTAATACAATAATAAATAATTATTGCTTAAAAAGTACAAATTGATAATAAACTTAACTTTTATCGATCAATTTCACTGCATAAATCAACAGATTTCACTTATTCTAATCATAGAATTTAATGGGTAAATTTCTTAATTTTACTAAAAATTAAATTATGATATTTATAGAAAACGAAGGAAATACAGACCCAAGATTAAATTTAGCTTTAGAGGAATATGCATTGAGGAATTTCAGTTCGGATTCTGATTATTTGCTATTTTATATCAATGAACCTTCTATTATAATTGGTAGCAACCAAAATACTTTGGAAGAAATCAATTACGATTATATCCAAGAAAACAACATACATGTAGTTAGGAGAATTTCTGGAGGTGGAGCTGTTTATCATGATTTGGGTAATTTGAACTTTAGTTTTATTACAGATCACGATATAAAAAGTTTGAGCAATTTCAAAAAGTTCACTGCGCCTGTAATTAAAGTTCTGAAACAAATGGGACTGAATGCAGAGTTGATGGGAAGAAATGATATTGAAGTCGATGGTAAGAAAATTTCAGGTACCGCTCAGTTTACCACTGGAAAAAGAATGTTCAGTCACGGAACTTTGTTGTTCGATGCAAACTTAGGTGAAGTTGCAAATGCATTGAATGTAAAAATGAGTAAAATCCAATCCAAAGGTCACAAATCGGTGAGAAGTCGAGTTGCAAATATTGCTGAAATGTTGGATGAAAAAATCAATATACAAGAGTTTAGAGAGAAATTGCTGAAGGGATTGTATGATGAAAATGACGAATTCGAAAGATATCATTTGACAGAAGAAGAGTGGAAAGCTGTGCATGAATTGAAAGAAAGCAAATACGATCAGTGGGATTGGAATTATGGTCGTTCTCCTAAATTTAATATCAAAAGAACCAAACGTTTCCCAATAGGTGAAATTGATTTGAGAGTTTTTGTAGAAAAAGGATATATCACAGAATTTAAGATTTATGGAGATTTCTTTGGAAAAGATCCAGTATCGGACATCGAACAATTGATGATGGGAATTCGTTATGAACGTGCAGATATAATCGAGAAATTAAAAGATATCGATGTTAAAGATTATTTCGGCGATGTTTCTAAAGAAGAATTTATTGAATTGATCCACGGAGAAGATAATTAATAAAAAAAAATAAAAATAAATCAACAAGTGTAATTCGTTGATTTTCAATAAAAAGTGATTTTAAAATGGGTTTTCCTTAGGGAAATCCCATTTTTTATTAAAATAAAATGTGACTTTATTTAAAACTTGGTGTCTAAATAGATAGGATGTCAAAAATGATGTTAGAGAAATTATTTAATATAAAAAGTAAGGAGATATTTTCCACTCAAAAAAGTTCACATGGATTTTCAAGTGAATATGTTGAGATGAACTCTGAGATTTTGTCCATCGATCAAGGACATGATTTAAGAGATTCAATGGACTTGCTTTATGAATTAAATAATTTAGGTTGTGAAAACATTATTTTAACACCCACACTAAACAATAAACAACCTGAGCTTTCATTTGAAGCAATTTATGATTCATTTGAAAAGCTAAAATTATTTCAGTCGAATCAAGCTAACCTAAGCAACTTAAACCTAAGAATTGCAGCAGAATACCATCTTGATCAAAATTTTGAAAAAGTTTTAGAGACGGATAAACTCATAAGCTTTCAAGATGGTATTCTCAAACTTAAAATACTTGATAATGTGGACTTCTCTTTTGTAAAAGAGATGATCACTGAAGTATTGAGTAGAGGATTTTCCCCTTTACTAACTTTTCCTGAGATGCACCCACATTTACATCAAGATTTGGCTCGTTTTTATGAGTTAAAATCTTGGGGTGCATTTTTTCAAATCAACTTACTATCGTTGACGCCATATCATGGAGAAAATGTACAGACAATAACACTTTGGATGTTGATGAATGATTTGGTGGATTATGTAGGAAGTGGGATTGATAAAAGTTTTTTGCAAAGAAAAAATATTACATACAAACAACCATTTGAATTAATTAAAAACGAATTACTTGAAATAGTTATTCGAAAGAATTATCATTTACTAACCTAAATGAAGTTTTAGAGAGGGAGGGGGGCTGCATGTAATTTATAATGGGCCCCCTTTTTTATTTCTTGAATTTAAATCGAATCAAATCCTGTATATTTTCTAATTTTTTCAGGAATTCGAACACTTCCATCTTCTTGTTGATGATTTTCTAAAAACGCTGCCATTACTCTTGGCAATGCCAATGCACTTCCGTTTAAGGTATGACAAATTTCGTTTTTACCATCTTTTTTATATCTCAACTTCAAACGATTGGCTTGGAAAGTCTCGAAGTTTGAAACTGAACTCACTTCCAACCATTTGTCTTGAGCTGCAGAATACACTTCAAAATCATAAGTCAAAGCAGAAGTGAAACCTATATCTCCGCCACACAATCTCAAAATTCTATATGGCAACTCCAAATCTTCTAAAAGCCCTTTGACATGCTCAACCATCTCATCCAAAGCTGCATAAGAATTTTCAGGATTTTCAATTCTAACAATTTCTACTTTCTCAAATTGATGCAAACGGTTCAAACCTCTAACATCCTTACCGTAACTACCTGCTTCTCTTCTAAAACATGGTGAATAAGCAGTCATCTTGATTGGGAAATCTGAATTTTCCAAAATAACATCTCTGTACATATTGGTAATTGGAACTTCAGAAGTTGGAATCAAATACAAATTGTCTTGATTGACATAATACATTTGACCTTCCTTGTCTGGCAACTGTCCAGTTCCGAAACCAGATGCTTCGTTTACTACAAAAGGCGGAATAACTTCAGTATAACCAGCTTCTGTATTTCTATCCAAGAAAAATTGGATCAAAGCACGTTGCAATCTCGCTCCTTTTCCTATATAAACCGGAAATCCAGCACCAGTGATTTTTACTCCTAATTCAAAATCAATTAAATTATGTTTTTTTGCAAAGTCCCAATGTGGAATGTTGTTTGGTTTTGGGCTGTCATCACCGTGTTTAAATACTTCTACGTTGTCATCAGCCGACTTTCCAGCCACTACACTTTCGTGAGGAATATTTGGAATTAAATACAGAATTTCGTTGACTTGATTTTCATATTTAGAAAGTAAATCTTGTAATTCTTTGGTTTGCGCTTTTTGTTTCGTTGACTTTTCTTTTAGTACATTAGCTTCCTCAGCCTTTCCTTGTTTGAATAATTCACCAATCTCTTTCGAAAGCTTGTTGGATTCTGCTAATAGGTTGTCTAATTCAAATTGTGTTTTACGACGTAATTCGTCAACACTTATGACTTCATCAATGAGATGTAAATCGTTGAAATTTCTCTTTTTAAGTCCTTCAATGACTTTTTCTTTGTTTTCTTTGATAGCAGATACAACTAACATTTTTATAAATTTTATAACAAAATTAGGATTAAATAAATAATAAATACAATTGATTCGAATTATTTCAAATCAGGCCTTGTAGGACGTACTTCTATTTTGCTCGGTAAAGTTCTTGGATTCATTTTCAACAAATCTAAAACCAATTGTCCTATATCTTCGGGTTGTATTTTCCAAGCATCTTTTTCATTAGGTGTATGATTGTTGAAATGAGTAGCCACAGAACCAGGCATTATAGTAGATACTTTGATGTTGAATTTTCTCAAATCAAGCATAGCCGCTTGTGTAAATCCAACCACTCCAAATTTAGAAGCATTGTATCCAGCTCCATTTTCGAAAAAATTAGTACCTGCCAAACTCGCTAAAGTTATATAATAGCCTTCAGATTTTTTTAGTTCTTCTACACTTGCCTTTAATGTATGAAAAACACCGGTTAAATTGGTGTTGATCATTTGATTCCATTCTTCTAATTCTAATTCATCAACCGAATTGAAAATTCCTACTCCCGCATTGGCCAACACTACGTCCAATTGTCCAAAGTGTTGAATGATCTGCTCAACGGCTTTTTGTTCATCGTCGAAACTACTCACATCGGAAGACAATCCTATGATTTCAGTTGCATCACCCAACGAAGCCGCAACTTCTTTAGCTTTTTCTAAATTACGTCCACTAATGGCAACTCTCATTCCAGCATCCAACAAAGCTTTTGCTGTTCCCAATCCGATTCCTTTTGTCCCGCCTGTTATGTAGGCAACTTTATCTTTTAAATTCATATTATTTTTTGTCTTTATCTTTTCTAAATATACTTCCAATTCCTCTTCCCAATTTATCAAATGCCTCAATTCCTTTGTTCAAAGGCGCTGCACTGAAATCTCCATAGTCGTCAATAACAACTCCTGAAGTGTTCTCTTGTGGATAAAATACAATTAAATTGTTTTTGTTCAAATACCTTTCAAGTTTTTCAGGTACTTTTTCTAAATAACTTGCATAAGATATCGAACCTCTTCTCGCAGCATTAAATATGATCAAATCATTATCTGAAAATTCCTTTGTAATGATCAGGAAATCTTCCCAATAAGTAAAGTTTATATGATTGATTTTACCACTTAGCTTATTGGTTTTCATAATGCTTTGAATCGCTTTGTAAGTTTTTTCTTCTGAATACAAAGTAATGGGTATGGTGTATTCTTGCGAAATTCTAATCACTTTTTGAACTATGGCTATAAATCCAATCTCCTTTTCTGAAAATGGCGGACATATAAACACCAACTTTTTGTTCTCTATCAAAGGTCTTGTGAAATTCCCTATGATGAGATTTTTATCGATATTATTGACAATTGAATCAATTTTTTCACCTAAAATCCTATCGATAAATGCAGATTTTCTCGGCCAACCCAAAATTACAAAATCAGCCATGATTTCTTTGGCAGCTCTTGCGATTCCACTTGCCGGATTGTGATCGATGGTTGTTATTATATCTATGTTTGTCTCGGTGGCTGAACCTTGAACAATGAATTTTTCTAATTCATTTCTATATTTTAAAATATTGGTTTCAGCCTCATCATTGTTCGGAACCACAGATAAAAGTGAAACTGGATTGTCCGAGTTTTTATCTTTGATGATCAATGCGAAATCGAGTAATTTTTCAAGAAAATCCAAATTCGCTACTGGAATCAAAATTCTCTCGTTGTATTTGCTCTGACTTTTCGTTTCTACAGCTGAAGTGATATCTCTTTCGGCAATAGCAATCTTTTTTGCTGCTTTTTCTGTTGCGAAAGAAGCTATAACACAGGTAATTAAAATTAAAACAATGGTTCCGTTAAGTATGCCTTCATCGATAATTCCTTCCCTGTACCCAACCATGATAATCGCAAGTGTAGCAGCTGCGTGACCACTACTTAACCCAAAAATAACTTGTCTTTCAGCCGATGTATATTTAAATGTTTTTTGTGTGAACCATGCTGCCAACCATTTACCAACGATTGCTACAACACTCAGAGTGATCGATACAACTATTGCTTCAGACCCACTCAATAAAACGCTGACGTCAACCAACATACCTACTGAAATCAGGAAGAATGGTATGAACAAAGAATTCCCCATGAATTCAATTCTATTCATCAAAGCTGAAGAATTTGGAATCAATGGATTTAATGCCAAACCAGCGACGAACGCACCGATGATGGCTTCAATTCCTGCTGCTTCTGCTAAGAACGCAGCGAAAAATACTACGGCTAAAACAAATATATAATGGGCATGTTTTTCACTTTCCAATTTTTTGAAAAACCATTTAGCAACTCTTGGAATTAAAATGAACATAATGGCAGAGAAAATTGCCAAAGAAACTCCAAATTGAACCCAAAATGCTTGATCCAGCGTTCCTTTGCTATTTCCTAAAATTATTGCCAAAATGATAAGAACTGCGGTGTCGGTTAAAATCGTTCCACCCACTGTGATTGCAACTGCTTGATTTTTAGAGACACCCATTTTGCTGACGATAGGATAAGCGATGAGCGTATGGGTTGCAAACATACTGGCTGTGAGGAAACTGGCATTGAAATCAAAATCGTAAAAGTAGCCTAAAACATAATACATCACTGGAAAACCGATGGCGATAGGAATCAGAAATGTATAGGCACCAAAGACTAAACTCTTGTTCCGATTGGCTTTGAATTCGTTGAGATCCAATTCTAAACCTGCGATGAACATTATATACAATAAACCTATGGTGGAAAATAACTGAACGCCAAAATTGTTTTCAAGTATGTTGAAACCGTGCGGTCCAATGATTACACCAGAAATAATTAATCCGATGATTCCAGGAATATTTAACCTTTTTAACAGAATTGGTGCCAACAAAATAATGAACAATATCAGTGAGAAAACCAATACTGGATTTTGAAGTGGCAACACAAATTCGTGCTTTAGGTGGTCGAAAAAATTCGTCATAAATTTTTATTTTATCATCGGTAAAAGAATTCAATTCTTATGGCCGAAAATGAATTTGACTGAACTAAAATTAATAAAACTTAAGTTCAGTCAAACAATTTATTTAAAATTGGGCTTTCTTTTTTCTAAAAATGCACTCACTCCTTCTTTGAAATCTTCTTTTTCGAATAGTTCGCCAAAACTTTTTATTTCGATTTCAAAACCTTCTTTTGTATCGCTTGAATTAATTGCTTCTATTGCTTTTTCAATAGCTACAGATGAATTTTGAGCAATTTTTGAAGCTATGGCTTTGGTTTTTTCTAATAAATCTTCTTGACTTACGACCTCATTCACCAAACCGATTTCAAAAGCTCTTTGTGCTGAAATCATTTCTGCAGTGAAAATCATTTGCGCCGCTCTTCCTTTACCGACCAATTTTGGCAAGCGTTGTGTACCTCCGTAACCAGGAATCAATCCTAAGGTAACTTCTGGCAAACCTAACTTTGCATTCTCAGAAGCAATTCTAAAGTCAGCTGCCATTGCCAACTCCAATCCACCTCCCAAAGCAAAACCGTTGATCGCTGCTATGATTGGTTTTGGGAATTGTTCGATTTTATTGAAAACTTCTTCTTGACCTTTTCTCGCCAATTCAGCTCCTTGTGCTCCATTGAAATCACTGAACTCTTTGATGTCGGCGCCCGCTACAAAGGATCTGTCTCCACTTCCAGTGAAAATGATAACTCTTATGTCTGAATTATTTTTTGCTTCATCTAAAAATGAACTTATTTCAGAAAGTAAATCCTTGTTTAAAGCGTTTAAAGCCTTTGGGCGATTAAGCGTTACAGTTGCTATCTTGTCTGATAAATCGATTAATAGGTTTGAATAGTTCATATTAATAAAATTTTGGTTAAAAATACGGAATTCATCATGTTCCCAAAAGCTTTGTAGAAATCTTTATTGAAATTAAACAAATGAACGTTGATATTCAATGGTTTATGTGTTTGTTAAAGCGTTGCTAACTCTACAAAAGAAAAAAACAGTCCTATCAAATTTTTGAAAGGACTGTTTTCGTTTAGTTATCAGAAGTTTAAATACTATCTATGATGTTATTTAAAGTTTCAGATGGACGCATTGCAGCGTAAGTCTTAGCTTCGTCTTGCTTGTAGTATCCACCGATATCCTGTGGTTTATTTTGCGCACCAATTAACTCCTCATTGATTTTTTCTTCATTGGATTTTAGTCGCTCGGCAATTGGAGCAAATTTATCTGCCAATTCATTGTCTTTGGTTTGATTTGCTAAAGCTTCTGCCCAATACATCGCTAAATAATAATGAGAACCTCTGTTGTCGATAGTTCCTAATTTTCTACCAGGCGATTTGTTGGTTTCTAAGAATTTAGCATTTGCTTCATCCAAAGCATCGGCTAAAACTTGTGCTTTTGGATTGTCTTGTGTTTGAGCCAAATGTTCAAGTGATGCTTGTAAAGCCAAGAATTCACCCAAAGAATCCCATCTTAAATATCCTTCTTCGATGAATTGTTCGATGTGTTTTGGAGCAGATCCTCCCGCACCAGTTTCAAACAATCCACCTCCATTCATCAATGGAACTATAGAAAGCATTTTAGCAGAAGTACCTAATTCTAATATCGGGAACATATCGGTGATATAATCTCTCAATACGTTACCTGAAACAGAAATGGTGTCTTTGCCTTCTCTTGCTCTTTTCAAAGTTTCTCTCATCGCATCGTTTACATTCATGATTCGAATGTCTAAACCTGTAGTATCGTGTTCTTTCAAATAAGTTTCAACTTTCTTTCTAACCTCTCTATCGTGAGCTCTATTTTCATCCAACCAGAAAATAGCTGGAGTATCGGATAGTCTGGCTCTATTGACAGCTAACTTCACCCAGTCTTGGATAGGAGCATCTTTTACTTGACACATTCTGAAAATGTCACCTGCTTCAACTTTTTGTTCCAATAAAACATTTCCATTAACTTCTTCAACTTTAATAGTTCCTTCAGCATCGGCTTGGAAAGTTTTGTCATGCGAACCATATTCTTCCGCTTTTTGAGCCATCAGTCCAACGTTTGGAACGGTACCCATAGTTGTAGGATCCAAAGTTCCATTTTCTTTCATATCATCGATAACCGCTTGGAAGAAACCAGCATATGAGCGATCTGGAATGATAGCAACAGTATCTTCTTCCTGTCCATCTTTGTTCCACATTTTACCTCCATTTCTAACCAACGAAGCCATAGAAGCATCGACGATTATATCCGAAGGAACATGGAAATTGGTAATTCCTCTGTCTGAGTTTACCATTGCGATTCTCGGTCCGTTTTCAATTGCTTTTTCGATGTCCGCTTTTATGTTTTCTTCTTCAGCATGACCTTTGATTCTGTCATATAAATTAGCCAATCCGTTGTTTGGATTGATGTCTAACTCCTTGAATAAATCAGCATATTTTGTAAATACTTCCTTGAAATAAGTTTCTACAATTGCACCAAACATAATTGGGTCAGAAACTTTCATCATAGTTGCTTTCAAGTGAGCTGACAACAATACATCTCTGTTTTTTGCTTCTTGAATGGCTTCATTTACAAAAGATTTCAAAGAATTTAAGCTCATGATGGAAGTATCGATGATCTCTCCTGCCAATAAAGGAGCAGCTTGTTTCAAAACTTTGGTCGAACCATCTTTGCCATAAAAAACAATTTTGTATTCGGTGTCATTTTCAATTGTTGTAGAAGATTCAGTTCCGTAGAAATCTCCTTCTTGCATATGGGCAACATCGGTTTTGCTCTCTTTGCTCCATTCGCCCATTCTGTGAGGATTTGCTTTGGCGAAGTTTTTAACCGCTCGGGCAGCTCTTCGGTCAGAGTTTCCTTCTCTTAAAACAGGGTTTACAGCACTACCTAAAACTTTTGCATATTTTGCTTGAATCGATTTCTCTTCATCATTTTTAGGTTCGGTAGGATAATTTGGAACTTGGTATCCTTTGGATTGTAATTCCTTGATAGCAGCGTTTAGCTGAGGAATGGAAGCTGAAATATTTGGTAATTTAATGATGTTGGCTTCAGGAGTTTTGGCCAAAGCACCTAATTCTGCAAGTGCATCCGAAATTTTTTGATCGTCTTTTAAAAATTCAGGAAAGTTCGCCAATATTCTACCTGCAAGTGAAATATCTGCAACCTCAATTTCAATGTTCGCTGATTTAGTGAAGCCTTGAACAATGGGCAAAAACGAATGCGTTGCCAACATTGGTGCCTCATCGGTCATAGTGTAATGAATCTTTGATTTTGACATTTTGTTTTGTTTGAATGATGTGATTATCAATTAATATTTTTTTGCCTTACTGATGATAAGGTCTTTTAATCGAGTTGCAAAATTAGCAAATTTTGAGCGAATTAGAGCATTTGTTAATTAGAGTTTCAACAAAAGCTGAGGTATATTATGATTTGTATAATTAAAACTCTATATATAAACGGAAATTTGAATTTTTCAGGATTTAGTTTGCAAATAATAAAATTCAAATGAACGATTGTTGATCGTATCGATTGATGAAATTTTGTATATCAATCTCACTTCCTTAACTTTGGCTGAAACAAAATTAGAATCGAATATGAAATTAAAACATTTAGCCATTGCTTCTATGTTTGCTTTTGCAGTAATAAGTTGTAATAAGCAAACTGAGAGCAGTGTAGAAAGTTACACAGAAGAAGACATGAAAGAAAATCCATTAGTGCAGCAGAGTTCATTGCCCTATTTTGCACCTGAGTTCGATAAAATTAAAATAGAACATTTTAAACCTGCATTGGAATATGGACTTCAATTGCAAAGTGAAGCTATCGAACAAATAGTTAATAATCCTGAAGAACCAACCTTTGAAAATACTTTGGTAGCTCTGGAAAAATCTGGAGAAGTTCTTTCACGTGCTTCAAGAGTTTTTTACGCTTTGACTTCAGCGGATACCAATGATGAGCTAAATGCTATCAAAGAAGAGATGACGCCAAAGTTCAGCGAGCACTCTGATAATATAGTTTTGAATGAAAAGCTTTTCCAAAGAATTAAAACCTTGTACGATCAAATAGACGACTTGGATTTGGATCAAGAGGATAGAAAGTTGTTGGAAATCACTTATCAAAACTTTGAAAAAGAAGGAGCGAATTTAAATCCTGAAGATAAAGAAAAGTTAAAAGAAATCAACTCGAAATTGGCGACTTTGACCAATAGGTTTGGTCAAACTTTGTTGGATGCTACCAATGCTGCTTCAGTGGTTGTTACCGATGTTGAGAAGTTGAGTGGTTTGACGGAAGGAGAAATTAATTCTTTGAAAGTTGATGGAAAAGATGAGTGGTTAATTCCAATTCATAACACAACTCAACAACCTTTGACTCAAGCGTTGGACGATAGAGAACTTAGAGAGGAATTGTTCAAAGCGAGCTGGAGCAGAACGGAAAAAGGAGAATATTCAACACTGGATATGATCAAGGAAATCGTACAATTGAGAAACGATAAAGCGAAGTTGTTAGGGTATGATAATTATGCCGCTTGGAATTTACAAGATACCATGGTTAAAAATACCGAAACAGTTTTCGATTTTTTCGGAAGTTTAGTTCAGCCAACAGTTGAAGCGGCTAATAGAGAAGCTTTGGCTTTGCAACAAATGATCGATGCGTCGGGTGAGGATTTTGAATTAGCACCTTGGGATTGGTCTTATTATGCAGAGAAATTGAGAAAGGAAAAATACGATTTAGATGAAAATGAAATCAAACCCTATTTCGTTTTAGAAAACGTTTTGGAAGATGGAGTGTTTTACTCTGCAACTAAATTGTTTGGAATTACATTCAAAAAGAGAACAGATATTCCAACTTATCATCCAGATGTAGTGGTTTATGAATTGTTTGAGGAGGACGGAACTGAATTAGGATTGTTTTATGGAGATTTCTTCAAAAGACCGAGCAAAAGAGGAGGAGCTTGGATGAGCAACTTTGTTGGTCAGTCGCATTTGTTCGATACAAAACCAGTTATTTACAACGTATGTAATTACAGCAAACCAGCTGATGGAGAACCTGCTTTGTTGACTTTTGACGAAGTAGTTACTTTGTTCCACGAATTTGGACATGCCTTGCATGGATTCTTTGCGGATCAAAAATATCCTTCAATTTCAGGAACAGCTGTAGCACGTGACTTTGTTGAATTGCCTTCACAGGCCAATGAACATTGGGCTTTACATCCTGAAGTTTTGAAAAATTATGCAAAACACTATGAAACAGGTGAAGTGATGCCACAATCATTGATCGATAAAATCAAAAATGCTTCTACATTTAATGGGGGCTTCTCATTTGGAGAATTGTTGGCAGCTGCTAATTTAGATTTTAACTTTCATACACTGAATGAGATATCATCTGATTTCGATGTGAATGGATTTGAAAAAGAATCTTTAGTAGAAAAAGGATTGTGGATGGAAAATGTTCCTCCGAGATATAGAGCGACTTACTTTAACCATATTTTCGCTGGTGGATATGCCGGAAGCTATTATGCTTATTTGTGGACAGATATGTTAGCTTTGGATACAGGTAAATGGTTTGACGAAAATGGTGGTTTAAAACGTGAGAATGGGCAAAGATATAGAGATATGATTCTTTCAAAAGGAAATACTTTAGATTATCATGAAGCGTACAGAGAGTTTAGAGGAAAAGATCCAAATGTAAATGCAATTTTAGAAAGCAAAGGCTTGAAATAAAACCTAATCAATACAAAAAAACACCTTGGCCAAAAATTGATTCAAGGTGTTTTTTTATATCAAAAAATTAACTTTATAAATCCCAACGGTTCAAACTGCTTAAATAATAATAAGCCGTTAGGTCATATTGAATCGGAACTACAGAGATATAACCTTCTTCTAGCGCCCTTTCATCAGTATCATTTCCTTTGTCGAGGTTTTCGAATTTACCTGTGAGCCAATAATAAGTTCTTCCTCTTGGATTGACTCTTTCTTCATAACTCTCTCTCCAGATCGCTTTGGCTTGGCGACAAACTTTTATTCCTTTCAATTCTTCCTTTGGTAATTTCGG
>DEQC01000008.1:63133-101168 GCA_002359055.1 Flavobacteriales bacterium UBA3376
TTCTTTAGCTGCTTCAAAATCTGCACTATAAGAAAAATCGCAAAGCGAAAATCCTATAGCAGGAATTCCTTCAACGCCGGCTTCAACTGCCGCTGACATAGTACCAGAATACAATACGTTGATCGAAGAGTTAGCGCCGTGATTGATACCAGAAACACATAAATCAGGTTTTCTCGGTAGAATTTTGCTGATGGCCAATTTTACACAATCGACTGGAGTGCCCGAGCACGCCCATTCTCTCTCACTTTGTGGACCATCATCTATTTTTACTTTTTCACAAAATATCGTATTATCAACTGTAATCGCATGTCCCATTCCACTTTGTGGACTATCCGGAGCTACTACATAAACTTCTCCGATTTCATTCATCATTTGTATCAGAGATCTTATCCCTGGTGCGGTGATTCCATCATCATTTGTAACGAGAATCAATGGTTTTTCTTTGGATTTCATTTATATTTGTAAGTTTATAAGGACAAATTTAGTGAATCTAAAATAGAATTAAATTTGATTCGTTATTGGTAAAGCATTCGTTGCTTGTAATAATTTTATACAGAATATTTATACAGAATAGATGAGAAAAACTTTTGTGTTGCTATCCTTTTTGTCGATGTGTTTTTTGGCTTTTTGTTTTTGTACGCCAGGAAATGGAGCAGACGATACGAAAAACAAAACAATTATTAAAAATGTTAGGACGACTTTGTCTTATATGCATTATAGACCTCAGATGATCAATGATGATTTTTCTGAAGAAGTTTTCAATGCTTATTTCGAAAAGTTGGATCCTGACAAAAGATATTTTTTACAAACTGATTATGATGCATTTAAAAAGGATATTCATAATTTAGATGATTACTTCAACAATCAAGATTTGAGGTTTTTTCATGCCACAGTCGATACTTTGTACAAAAGAGTCGAAGATGCTAAAGCTTATTCAAGCGAAATTCTAAAAGAGCCATTCGATTTTAGTGTGGATGAAGAGCTTCTTTTGGGTGAAGATGTGATTGAGTATGCAAAAGATAAATCTGAGGCTAAAGATTTATGGAGAAAGTACTTGAAATATAGTACACTTTTGGAATTGACTCGACTGCAAGATGATTCGACCAAAATGGATTTACCATTAGTGGATTTAGAAAAAGAAGCGAGAGAAACTGTAACTGACAATATTGAAGATTTTTTCAGAAGGAGATTGCAACTTAAAAAAGATAGATTTTTCACACTTTATATCAATTCATTCACAGAAAAATACGATCCACACACCAGCTATTTCTCACCTCAAGACAAGGATGATTTCGATGTAAATATTTCTGGTCAATTGGAAGGTATTGGTGCGAAGTTACAAGATAAAAAAGGCTACGCTACTATTATGGAATTGGTGATTGGTGGACCTGCTTGGAAAGATGGTCAATTGGAAGTTGGAGATCAAATCACTCATGTCAAACAAAAAGGTGAAGAACCTGTAAATATTGTAGGAATGCTTTTGGATGAAGCCATTCGCCACATTCGTGGTAAGAAAGGAACAGAAGTGGTTCTTACAGTTACCAAAAAAGATGGAACTATCAAAGACATAAAATTGATAAGAGATGTAATCGAACAAGAGGAAGTTTTCGCTCGTTCGGCTATAATCGACGATGAAGGAAAGAAATATGGAATTGTTTATTTGCCTGAATTTTATACCAATTTCAATGATAAAAATGGTAGAGATCCATCGGAAGATGTGACTGCTGAAATTGAAGCTTTGAAAGCAGAGGGAATCGATGGGTTGATTTTTGACTTGAGATACAATGGTGGTGGTTCGTTGGAAGAAGCAATCGAAATTGCAGGATTGTTTATTCCAAAAGGTCCGATTGTTCAAGTGAGAAGAAGTGATGGGCAATTGAGAATTCACGAAGATAGAGATCCTTCAGTTTTATACGATGGCCCTTTGGTGGTGATGGTCAACGAATTTTCAGCTTCTGCTTCTGAGATTTTTGCTGCAGCTATGCAAGATTATGGGAGAGGAGTTGTAGTAGGTAGCAATAAAACTTTTGGTAAAGGAACTGTTCAAACATTTATTCCTTTGGATCAAAGAACATTTAGCCAAGATGAATACGGTGCATTGAAAGTTACCATTCAAAAATTCTATCGAATCAACGGCGGTTCTACTCAATTGAGAGGTGTGACGCCCGATATTATCATGCCTAATTTAATGGCTTATTCTGATATCAGCGAATCGAGATCCGATGATGCTTTGCCTTGGGATAGAATCAGAGCAGTTGATTTTGAACCATGGAATAATCCTATCGATTTAGATCTTGTAAAAGCGAAAAGTAAACAAAGACTTGAGTCAAACGAATATTTAGATTTGATCAATGAAATGGCGAAATATTATAAAAGTTTGGATGAAATCGATAGAGTTTCTTTAAATATTGATCAATTTGTTGAAGAAAGAAATAAAAGAAGAGAGAAATCGGATGAATTTGATTTGGCTGATTCTTACAAAACAAGATTGAAAGTTTATTCGCCTTCAGTTGAATTGCCTAAATTTAAAAATGATACCATTCTTCAAGAAAGAAGAAAAAGCTGGCATAAAAACTTAGAAAAAGATTTCTATTTAGAAGAATCGGTAAATGTTTTGAAAGATATTTCGTAACTATTCATGGCGCAAAAATCAGGTTCGTTCAATCAACAAGCTATCCGAAGGATTAAAAAAAATCCTTTGGGTATTGCTTCTTTCCTATTGATTGTCATAGCTGCTATCATTACAGTTTTTGCTTACGGAATTTCTTCTGATAAAGTGAAAAATGCCAATCAACAAAATGTAGTGCTCGCACATAAACCCATTGGATACAAACATTTGTTAATCGAAGTACCACTCGAAAATTATAAAACTTCAAATTCTATCAAAGACTTTTTCTTTGGAAAACAAGTCGATACAGATCAGATAGCGATTTCATCTTATGAAATCAAAAATGATTCAATTTTTTATTATCCCTATTTAGGCGATGGACTCACAGGGGAGCTCAGTCAAATAGCTTTGAGCGAATGGACAGATAAAGACATTGCCAAAGATGAAATTGAAAATAAATTTGTATTCGAAAAAACTTTTAGGTTAGGAACGGATGCTTACGGTAGAGATTTTTTTTCTCGATTGATTATAGGAACTCGTATTTCATTTATGATTGGATTTATTGCTGTTTTTATTTCACTTTTTGTAGGTATTCCCATCGGTGCGATCGGTGGATATTATAGAGGTAAAACCGATGAATTTATCATGTGGTTGATCAACGTCGTTTGGTCAATTCCAACTTTATTGTTAGTCATAGCAATCACACTGGCACTCGGCAAAGGTTTTTGGCAGATATTTGTAGCTGTCGGTTTGACCATGTGGGTAGAAGTGGCGCGTGTGGTCAGAGGGCAATTTATAAGTTATAGAGAAAGTGAATTTGTAGAAGCCGCTCGAGCTTTGGGTTTTAGTGATATGAGAATTATTTTCAAAGAAATTCTTCCCAATGTTCTGGCGCCGGTGATAGTTATTTCTGCAGCGAATTTTGCTGCTGCGATTTTGGTTGAAAGTGGTTTGAGCTTTTTAGGAATTGGAGCACAACCACCTACACCTTCTTGGGGAAATTTAATCAAAGAAAATTATTCGCACATTGTCATCGGTGATGCTCACTTGGCCTTATTTCCAGGAATAGCCATTATGCTTTTGGTTTTGGCATTTAATGTTTTTGGAAATGTTTTGAGAGATGCTTTCGATGTGAAATAAAGGAATTCTATGTTTTTTTTCGAAATAAATAATTGGCTGTAAACCATCGATTTATGCTATTTATATATTTTGTACATTAGTGAAACTAAAATTTAAGTTTATGAAAAAATCAATTTTACTTGTTTTGTTGGGACTCTTTACGCTGAGTTGCCAAACCCAAAAAATCAGTTCTACGCCTTCCAATGATTTAATTAGTTTTAAAATTGTACAAATCAATGATGTCTATGAAATCGATGCTATCAATGCTGGAAGAAGTGGAGGTTTAGCAAGAGTTGCTCACATCAGAGATTCTATTCAAAAAGTTAACCCAAACACATTTTACTTTTTGGCAGGCGATTTTCTAAATCCATCACTTTTGGGAACAATCAAAGTCGATGGCGAAAGATTGCAAGGCAAACAAATGGTCGAAGTTTTAAATGTAAGCGATTTGGATTTAGTGACTTTCGGAAATCATGAATTCGATTTGAAAGAAAGCGATTTGATCAAAAGGTTGAATGAATCTGAATTCAAATGGACTTCAGCAAATACTTGGCATGCTCAAGCAGATGGACATCGTCCGTTTGAAATTGTCAAAGGAAATTCAGTAACTCAAGTTTCAGACTATGAAATTTTCACTGTAGAAAATAGTTCTGGCAAAGCACTTAAATTTGGAGTTTTTGGAGTAACTATTCCTTCGAATCCAAAAGATTATGTTGTCTATGGAGATATGTTCGATGAAGCGGAAAGAGCTTATCGTGAAGCTTCAAAAGAATCAGATTTTGTTCTTGGTTTAACTCATGTTTCTCTTGAACTAGACAAAGAAATCGCAAGGAGAATTCCAGATTTACCATTAATTATGGGTGGCCATGAACATCACAATATGTTGGAACGTGAGGGGAAAACGATAATTGCAAAGGCTGATGCAAATGTTGTGAGTCTGTTTGTTCACACTTTCGAATACAATGTCAATACCAAAGAATTGAACTTTGATTCGGAGTTGATAATGGTTACTGATGCACATCAATCAAGTCCAAAAGTTCAGCGAGTGGTCGATCGTTGGAACAATATATTAGATGAAAATTTAAGAACTATCATTGACAATCCAAATGAAGTTGTGTTTACAGCTGTTGAACCTTTGGATGGTACGGATGCAGGAAGTCGTTCAGAACAAACCAATTTAGGTGAAATGATCACTCGTGCAATGTCTTATGCTTACAATGATGAAGTCGATGCAGCGATTACAAATGGTGGAGGAATTCGTATAGATGACACCTTGGAAGGTGATTTGACGAGCAAAGATGTTTTCAGAATTATGCCTTTTGGTGGAAGTATTTATATTGTGGAAATGACTGGAAGTTTGCTGACTGAAGTTTTAGAATTCGGTGAAAATGCAAGTGGAACCGGTGCTTATTTACAAAGGTATAATTTGTCGAAACATAATTCAGGTCAATGGTTGTTGGGTGGAAAATTAATCGACTCAAATAAAGTTTATAAAATAGCTCTGAATGATTTCTTGATGTTGGGATTGGACATTCCATTTTTAACACCAGAGAATGAAGGAGTGAAAAGTGTTTCAACACCTCATGAGAAAGATTTGTCTTATGATTTAAGAAGAGCGATTATTCATTATATGAAAACAGAAATGAATTGATTTTAGATTTTAATCAATAAAAAACCATCTCAATTGAAAAATGAGATGGTTTTTTTATCTATAAATTTAACTTTTAAAATTCCATTTCTGGGATATCGCCCTCGATGATTAAATCAGCTTCTGTAGCAGCAACAATTTCTTCAATACTTACGCCAGGAGCTCTTTCCAGCAGTCTAAATTTCCCATTATCAGCTTCCATCACACACAAGTTAGTAACAACTTTTTTCACGCAATTGATACCTGTTAGTGGGAGTGTACATTTTTTTAATACTTTGGATTCACCCGCGCGATTGGTATGCATCATAGCTACAATGATATTGTCAGCAGCAGCTACCAAATCCATGGCACCACCCATTCCTTTCACCATTTTTCCTGGGATTTTCCAGTTGGCAATATCACCATTCTGATCGACTTCCATTGCACCCAAAACCGTTAGATGAACGTGTTTTCCTCTGATCATTCCGAAACTCATGGCAGAGTCGAAAAATGCAGCTCCAGGCATAGCGGTGATGGTCTGTTTACCAGCGTTGATCAAATCCGCATCCTCTTCTCCTTCGAATGGAAAAGGTCCCATACCTAAAATTCCATTTTCGCTTTGAAATTCAACATTGATGCCTTCAGGAATATAATTGGCAACTAAGGTTGGAATTCCAATGCCTAAGTTGACATAATATCCATCTTGCAGTTCTTTTGCAATTCTCTGTGCTATTTGTTCTTTGTTTAACATTTTCTTTTAATTTGGATTAACGCTGTCTTACTGTTCTCTGTTCAATTCTCTTCTCGTACTTTTCACCTTGGAAAATTCGTTGAACAAAAATTCCTGGGATATGAATTTGATTAGGATCCAATTCTCCAGCCGGAACCAATTCTTCAACTTCTGCAACTGTGATTTTCGCTGCACCCGCCATAGGAGCGTTGAAATTTCTTGCTGTTCCTTTGAAAATTAAATTTCCTGCAGTATCGCCTTTCCAAGCTTTGACGAAAGAGAAATCAGCTTTGTAAGCCATTTCTAAAAGGTAAGTTTCACCGTCAAACTCTCTGATTTCTTTGCCTTCTGCTACTTCAGTTCCGATGCCAGCTTTTAGCCAAACCGCCGGAATTCCATGTTGAGCAGCACGACACAATTCGGCCAAAGTTCCTTGTGGAGTCAATTGAACTTCCAATTCTCCACTCAACATCTGACGCTCGAACTCAGCATTTTCACCTACATAAGAAGCAATCATCTTCTTGATTTGCTTTTTCTGTAAAAGTAATCCCAAACCAAAATCATCCACTCCTGCGTTATTGGATATACATGTAATGTCCTTTACGTTTAATCTAACCAATTCAGCAATGATGTTTTCTGGTATTCCACTGAGGCCAAAACCTCCAACCATCAAGGTCATACCGTCTTCTACACCTTCTAAAGCTTGCTGAACATTATCAACTGTTTTGTTAATCATTTATTTAGAATTTGTTTGATGCTAAAAATACAAAATAATTGATGAAATCCGTATTTTTGTGGTAATTTTAAAAGCATACAAAACACTTATGTTGTCAACTGAGTTAGAAAAATATTTAGAAAATCATTCATCGCCCGTCAACGAACTTTTAGTTGAGTTGAGAAGGGAAACTTACCAAAAAACTACACAACCTCACATGTTGTCTGGAGATTATCAAGGTCAATTCCTTAGCATAATCTCTCGTTTAATTCAACCGAAAACTATTTTAGAGATAGGTACTTTTACTGGATATTCTGCTTTATGTCTGGCTGAAGGTATGGCAAAGGATGGAAAGTTGATTACGATTGACCGAAATGAAGAGCTGATATATTTGCCAAAAAAATATTTTGACCAATCGCCTTATGCCGATCAAATCGATTTTAAAATAGGAAATGCACTAGATGTTTTGGGTGAATTGAAAGATGAAATCTATGATTTGGTGTTTATTGATGCGGACAAAAGCAATTATATCAACTATTACGAAAAAGTCATCGGTCAAGTCAGAAAAGGTGGAGTGTTGTTGGTCGATAATGTTTTGTGGTATGGCAAGGTTTTAGAGGAGGCAAAGCCCAATGATAAAGATACACAGGTTTTAAAAGAGTTTAATGACAAAATTGCGAAGGACGATAGAGTAGAAGTTGTTATATTGCCTATACGCGATGGAATTAGTTTAATTCGTAAGCGATAATAATCTTATTTTTGTCATTTGTATCTATTTTCTAAATTTATAAAATGAAATACGCCATTTGTCAAGTTAGTGTGTCACCGATTCGAGCAGAGAATTTCGATCAGTCTGAACAAGTGACCCAATGTTTATTCGGTGAAAAGGTAGAAGTTTTAGAGACCAATAAGAATTGGATAAAAATCAAGGAAATCTATGATGGATATGAAGGATGGGCGGATTCAAAACAATATTTGGAAGTTTCTGAAGAGGAATTCAATGCGATGAACAATGATTTCTTTGCATCCGATGGATTCAATTTAGCCATAGAAGATGACCAACCTTTGACCTTGACGATTGGAGCACATTTGCCGAATTTGAAGGAATCTAAAATTAAATTTGGAAATAAAGAGTTCGAATATTTAGGAGAATTTGATACAGGTCAACATGAAAAACAAATGATTCCAGAAATAAGTATGCTCTATCTAAACACACCTTATTTGTGGGGAGGAAAATCGATTTTTGGAATCGATTGTTCAGGATTTGTTCAGCAAGTGTATAAATTCTGTGGAATAAAACTCCCAAGAGATGCGTATCAACAAGCCGAATTGGGCGAAGCTTTGAGTTTTGTAGCTGAAGCAGAACCAGGAGATTTGGCTTTTTTTGACAATGAAGAAGGCAGGATCATTCATGTAGGAATTATTTTAGAAAATAGTAAAATCATTCACGCCCATGGGAAGGTGAGAATTGATCCTTTGGATAGTACAGGTATATTTAATACGGATAGTCAAAGTTATTCCCACAAATTGAGAGTCATCAAGACAATTTTTTAGCATAAAAATTGTTAATTAAGGGAGGAGGAATTTCAAAGATTATGTTAAATTTAAAGCATAGTTTTTTATTTGTAAAAAAAGCCAATTCTTCCTATCCAAAACTCATATTAAATTACCTATTTTTGTAATTGATTTTCCAATAAGCTAATAAGTTTTAGAATTTAATGAAGTTATTTAATTTTTTTACCCAGGATGTAGCCATAGACTTAGGTACTGCTAACACCTTAATCATTCATAATAACAAAGTTGTAGTCGATAGCCCATCAATAGTTGCTATCGATAGACGAACCAATAAAGTTATTGCTGTGGGGGAGAAAGCCAAGCATATGCAAGGTAAAACCCACGATGATATCAAAACCATAAGACCGTTAAAAGACGGAGTAATTGCAGATTTCGAAGCATCTGAATTCATGATACGTGAATTTATCAAACAAATTCCAGGTATCAGAGGGAAATTTTTCTCTCCTTCACTTCGAATAGTTATTTGTATTCCATCGGGTATTACCGAGGTAGAAAAACGAGCGGTAAAAGATTCTGCTGCACATGTCAACGCAAAGGATGTTCGTTTGATTTACGAACCTATGGCAGCTGCGATAGGAGTTGGAATTGATGTTCAGTTGCCAAAAGGTAGCATGATCATCGATATAGGTGGAGGAACTTCTGAAATTGCAGTTTTGGCATTGGGAGGAATTGTTTGTGATAAATCTGTAAAAATCGGTGGAGATGTTTTCACCAATGATATCGCATATTATCTAAGAAGTCACCACAACCTATACATAGGTGAGAGAACTGCGGAGAGAGTGAAAATCGAAGTTGGATCTGCCATTGAAGATTTAGAACATGAGCCAGAAGATATGGCTGTTCAAGGTCGAGATTTAATTACTGGAAAACCCAAGGAAATTACAGTAAATTATAAAGAGATTGCAGCAGCTTTGGACAAATCCATTTTGAGAATTGAAGATGCAATTATGGAAACCTTGTCACAAACACCACCAGAATTAGCAGCTGATATTTATAATTCAGGAATTTATATGGCAGGTGGTGGTTCGATGTTGAGAGGATTGGATCAGAGAATTTCTAAAAAAACTGGTTTACCCGTTTTCTTGTCAGATGATCCACTTAGAGCTGTTGTTCGTGGAACTGGAATTGCTTTGAAAAATATCGATAAGTATACATTCTTAATGAAATAATCAATATGCATTTCATCCTAAAGCCATTGATCAAAAATGGATTGATGCTGTTTTATATTTTGTTGTCTATCATAGCATTTACATTTACTTTTAGACAAAAAGTATATCATAAATCTGTTTTGGATAAAACAACAACTCAAATCAGTGGAAATGTAGATGAGAGAATGTCAAACATCACTCATTACATCGGTTTGAAGGATGAAAATAGGAAATTGCAATTAGAAAACTCTCGACTTCTCAAAGAAGTTGAGATGCTGAAAGGTGAAATCAAAGAATTGGACACCATCAGTGGGCCGATTAGAAATTTAGAATTTCATCAAACCTATAGTTTTATTCCGGTTGAAATCATCAATAATTCCATAATGAAAACCCATAATTTGATGACCATAAACAAAGGATCAAGACAAGGGATAGAAAAGGGAATGGGTGTGATTTCTTCGAATGGAGTCATAGGTTATGTTTTAAATACAACCCCAAATTACTCAAGAGTGATGTCAACTCTGAATGGAGATGCAAAAATAACTGCACAAATTAGAAATAATCAATATTTTGGAACCTTGTCATGGGATGGGAAAGATCCGAGATTTACTCAATTGCATGAAATTCCGAAATATGTCGAAGTGAGTGTAGGTGATACGATAGAAACAGATGGTAAATCTGCGGTTGTTCCAGGAGGAATTATGATCGGAACTGTATACAGTGCCGATATAAATGACATTACTGGAGAATTGGATATTCAGGTGAAATTGAGTGAGGATTTTGGACGATTGAGGTATGGGAAAGTTGTTTTGAATTTGGAGAAAAAGGAAATTCTTGAAGTAGAAAAATTAGATAGTATAATAAATCATGCTCAACCTTAGACTTTTAGTAAACTTTTTTACCGTTGTTTTTTTGGTGTTGATACAAAGTCTGATTTTCAACAAAATCAGTTTTGAGCATGTGGCTACACCTTATATTTATGTGATTTTTATCTTACTTTATCATCCCAACAAGAATAGATACATCTTCTTATTGCTCTGTTTTTTATTGGGTTGGGGAATAGACATGTTTGATTTTACGGGTGGAATTCACGCTTTTGCCAGTATAAGTATGGGAATGTTGACCAAGCCGATGATAAGATTGGTTTCTGGTTCTAAGTTTTTCGAAGTCGAAGAATTTAGATTTTCTGATTTTAAAGTTGGTCAATGGATTGTTTATACATCTGTTTTAGTTTTTATACATCATTTTCTGTTATTTTTCTTTGAAAGTTTCTCATTTTCAAATATTGAAGGTGTTTTGTTAAGAACGGTTTATTGTTCCATATTCACCTTGATATTTATTTATTTCTACTTAATTTTGTTTAGAAAGAGAGAGAGGCGATGAAGAAGATATATTTGATTTACACTTTTATATTTTTTATCATTGGACTATTTGTATGGCGTTTATATTATTTGCAATTAGCCACAGATAGATACAAATTAAACGCTATCAACACTTCGATCAAACAGGAAATCCTCTATCCCAACCGTGGAGATATTTTAGATAGAAATGGGAAATTGTTGGTGAGTAACACTTATAGTTATGAACTGGATGTGGTGCCTGGTATGATCAATGAAAGTTTTGATACACTTGCATTTTGTCATATGGCAGGAATTGAAGTGGAAGAATTCCATAATCGTTTGACCGAAATCAAAAACGAAAAATATTATCATGCACTATCTGCTTATCCGTTGATAAAAAATATCAGTCGAGAAAATTACGCAAGAATTCAAGAGCAACTATATCTTTATCCTTCGATGTCAATCATCAAACGACCAGAAAGAAAATATTTGGTCAATACTGCCGGAAATATTTTGGGTTATATCAATGAGGCAAATGATGCATACATCAAAACCGATTCTACTTATTATAGACCTGGAGATTTGGTGGGGATTGCAGGAGTGGAGCGTTCTTACGAAAAGGAATTGAGAGGTGTGAAAGGCGTACGAAATTATATAGCCGATCGATTGATGAGGCCTGTTGGACCTTATAAAGATGGACTTTATGACAAGCCAGCCGTCAGCGGAAAAACAATTACTCTGACCATCGATTATGAATTGCAACTCTATGCAGAAAAGTTGCTTCAAAATAAAAGAGGTGCCATAGTTGCACTCGACCCAAAAACGGGTGAGATTTTAGCGATGGCATCGGCGCCAACCGTTGACCCAAATTTATATTTAGATTCGAAAGAAAGAACTGCTTTGTTGTTGGATTCTATAAGTTTGCCTAACTATGATAGAGTTTCTCAAGCGACTTATCCTCCGGGTTCGCCCTTTAAAATGATTACAGCTTTGGCGGCTATGCAAATGGGCGTGATTACAGATTCAACCACTTATGTTTGTAAAAATGGTTTCAGACATGGAAGATTGAGAATTGCTTGTCATTGTGGTCAATATTATCGACCGATAGCTGTGCGATTGGCCATAGGGAAATCGTGTAATAATTATTTTTCTGAAGCTTATAGAGACATAGTGATGAAATATCCTGATGATTATGCGAAAGGTGTGGACGAATGGAAAGAAATCATGACCAGTTTTGGTTTAGGGGTTTATCTGAACAATGATTTAGCGGTTGGAAGTTCTGGACTGATTCCTTCAGGTCAATTTTATGACAATCGATTTGGAAAAGGTAAATGGACACCTTATCAAATGATTTTTAATGGAATTGGTCAAGGTGATATCACTATGACTCCTTTGCAAATGGCAAATACAACTGCGATTATGGCCAATCATGGTCATTTTTATACGCCGCATATTGTGAAGGAAATTGATGGAGAACCTCAAGATGATCCGAGGTTTGTGGTTAAAAAACAAACTTTAGTTGAGCCCAGACATTTTCAAGCCATCTTAGATGGAATGGTTATGGCATTTACCAATGGAACTGCGAGAGGATTTGCAACTAAGCGATTTACTCAAGCGGGAAAAACTGGAACTGCACAAAATTCGCAAGGTCAAGACCATTCATTATTTACATTGATCGCGCCAGTTGAAGATCCAAAAATTGTAGTTGCAGTCATAGTTGAAAATGGTTATTGGGGCTCGAGATGGGCAGGACCTATGTCCTCATTGATAGCCGAAAAATATCTTTTTGGAGATGTTGAAAGAAAAGCTATGGAAGAGAGAATGTTCAATGGTAACCTTCAATCAGAATATCAAAAACAATGGATTGATTATTTGAAAAGAAGAGGTTGGTATGTAGAACCCGATAAATCAGAAACTATTGAATCAGAGTAGATCTATCAAAGGAATTGATTGGCTAACGATCATTATGACCGTAGCGATTATTTTATTTGGAATCATGAATATTTACAGCGTTGATCCAGATAAAGGCATTCGTCAATTGATATTTTTTGGGATGAGTTTTGTTTTGATTATCGGATTTATTTCTGCAGCATCGACCAACCCAAATTTCTTTGAAGCATATAGTCCATTCATATACTTGTTTTCTTTGCTACTACTTGCTGGAGTTTTGGTATTTGGTAGAGAGATCAATGGTGCAAAAGCTTGGTTTGTATTAGGTCCCGTCAGTTTTCAACCCGTTGAACTCGCCAAACTGGCTACGGGCTTGTTTTTGGCTAATTTTATTTCTTCTCCTTCAGTAGAAATTAAATCAAGGCGAACCGTTTTAACCGCTTTTGCAATTATAGGAATACCTATAACTTTGATTATTTTACAACCTGACTTAGGTTCTATCTTGGTTTTCAGCGCTTTCATCATTGCTCTGTACCGAGAAGGATTTTCGTTTATGTATATATTTATTCCAGTGATTGGTGGAACTTTATTTATACTATCGATTTCTTATCCAGCATTTTATATATTGACAGCCATCGGATTGTTGACAGCATTTGTTTCTATATTTTTCATTGCCTTTTCAAACAATAGAATTTTATTGAGAAACCTGATGGGCGTTCAAATTGGATTGATGGTTTATTTCATTGTACTTGTACTTTTAAACTATTTTTATCCAGAAGTTGGAATTGTGGAAGACGTCAATTCAAAAGGTTATGTTCCATTGGATATTTTACATTTTAATGTAACTTTTTATTCGATCATTGGATTTCTTGTGGCTTTTATCATGTTGATTTCGACTTCATATTTTCTTTTAAAAGACAATGCGGAATCACCTTATAAAATGTTCAGTGCTGATTTTACTTCCAATCAAACGTATGAATCCGGAATCATAGCCACTTTTGTATTGTTATTGGTTTTAGGAATCTCGATTTTCTCCAATCAAATTTATTCTAAATTACCCACGCATCAACAGGAAAGAGTAATGGTATTGTTTGAAGGTGAAGGAAAATTTAGAGATACTTCAGGATATAATTTACTCTATTCGAAAACTGCCATTGGATCAGGTGATTTATTGGGGAAAGGTTATTTACAAGGAACGGTGAAGATAGGTAGATTCGTTCCAGAACAATCAACTGACTATATTTTTTGTACAGTAGGCGAGGAGTGGGGATTCATTGGAAGTAGTTTGTTGGTGATTTTATATTCATTATTTATCATGAGAATATATTATTTGGCGGAGCAACAAAGATCGGCTTTCAATCGAGTTTTCGGATATTCAGTCGCTTCCATATTCTTGATGCACTTTGTGATGAATATAGCTATGGTTATGGGATTGTTTCCAACGGTTGGAATTCCACTTCCATTTTTTAGCTATGGGGGAAGTTCCCTTTGGGCGTTTATTTCTTTGGTAACTATTTTTTTGATTTTAAATCATAAGGACAAACAGACTTTGATTTAAATGAAACTTATCATTTTATAACTTTGAATTATTTTCTTTTTCTAACTTGCATACATAATGGACGAAAAACAACTAAAATACGATAAGGCTTATTTGAGAATGGCTCAAGAATGGGCGAAATTATCCCATTGCAAACGAAGAAAAGTTGGTGCTTTGATCGTCAAAGATCGAATGATTATATCTGATGGATACAACGGGACGCCAAGTGGATTTAAAAATGTTTGTGAAGATGAAAATGGATTGACACATTGGTATGTTTTGCATGCAGAAGCCAACGCAATTCTAAAAGTTGCTTCATCGACCCAAAGCTGCAAAAACGCAACGCTCTATATCACCATGTCTCCTTGTAAAGATTGTAGCAAATTGATTCATCAAGCAGGAATTACTCGTGTGGTTTATAGAGATGCATATAAAGATTTGTCTGGAATAGAATTTTTAAAGTTGGCCAATGTAGAAGTGGTTCAAATCAATCAAGAAGAAATTTAATTTTATGCGCTTATTTCTGAAAATTGTAAATATTGTGTTTTTCATACTCGCATTGCTTTTGATAGGTTTTATGCTGGGTAGAAAATATGATATTGCATTGGACGAAAATGATAGAATCATAGGATTGCAATACAGCGCAAATGAACAAAAAATTAGGAGATTGGTGTCGTTGATCGATAGCCAATATATGGAAGAAGTCAATACCGATAGTTTGATGGATGTTGCCATTCAACAAATCGTCAATCAACTCGATCCTCATAGCAATTACCTCAACAAAACTGCACTGCAAAGAAGTGCAAGAGAAATGAGTGGAAGTTTCAAAGGCTTGGGAATTTATTTAAGAAATATAAGCGATACACTAACGGTTACTCAAGTTTTGCCATATAGCCCGAATTATCTCAATTTGTATTTTGATGATAAATTGATAAAAGTCGATAGTGTAAATGCAATCGGCTTGAGCACAGAAAATTTTCAAACAATTCTCAATCAAAAACCTTCAGACTCCATTCATTTGACAGTTTTAAGAAAAGGACATTTCAAAGAATTGATGGCTCATAAAGGAAGTGTTTCTGTACCAAGTGTGGTTTCCTCATTTATGGTCAACGATGAAATCGGTTATATCAAATTGATTCGATTTGCAGAAAAATCTGCTACTGAATTTAGAACGGCTTTGTTGGATTTGAAACGAAGAGGAATGAAAACTCTGATATTTGACTTGAGAGGAAATCCTGGTGGAATAATGAGAATTGCTGAAGAAATTGCTGATGAATTTTTAGATCGAAATGAGTTGATTGTTTATACAGAGGACAAAGACGAAAAAAGAAAATATATCTACGCAACTTCAAAAGGAAATTGGCAGGATGGAAAAGTATATGTGTTGATCGATGAAAATTCTGCTTCTTCAAGTGAAATCGTTGCAGGTGCTCTTCAAGAATACGATCGTGCGACCATTATTGGTCGTAGATCTTACGGCAAAGGTTTGGTGCAGAGAGAAGTGAATTTGGGCGATGGAACACGGGTGAGATTGACGGTTGCACATTATTATACTCCTTCAGGTAGATCGATTCAAAGACCTTATGACGAAGGAAACAAAGCTTATGCCGATGATCTTTACAGAAGATTTAGAAGTGGTGAATTGTATTCGAAAGATAGTATAAAAGTCAACAAAGATTTGGCGTATAAAACACCTACTGGAAAAATAGTTTATGGAGGTGGAGGAATTATTCCTGATGAATTTGTTCCGGTTGATACCATGCAGTTGAGGGTTTGGTTGTTGCAACATGCCAATTCGAATTTCAGCAAAGAATTTTTCTATAAAAAAATTGTTCAAAATCAATACAATCCTGCTTGGATGTCTGAAAATTGGTTCTTGAATCATTATGACATCACTTCAGAATTCAACGATTATTTAGGAGTGTTGGGCATCAGAGAATCGATTTTAAATGAAAGTGAAAAGAAGTTGATCAAAAACTTTATCAAAGCTTCTATTGCTGAAGAATTGTTTGGACTGCCATCACTTTATAAAGCTTGGTTGCCAGAAGATGGTATGGTCAATAGAGTATTGGAGTTAGAAAATCTTTTGTAAAATGAATTGGGGAGAAATAATTTCTGAATACCAATCTCATCTAAAATTAGAGAAAAATCTCTCCGACAACTCCATTGAAGCTTATCTCAGAGATATCAAAAAATTAATAGATTTTTCCGATCAATCTCCTTTAAAAATTCAACAAAATCAAATTGAAGAGTTTATTTATCAATTCGCAAAACTTGATTATTCACCAAGAACTCAAGCGAGATTGATTTCATCTCTAAAAAGTTTTTTCAATTATTTGCAATGGGAAGAACTAAGGGATGATAATCCTTCGGAATTGATAGAAACTCCAAAAATGGGTATGAAACTACCCGATGTTCTTTCTGAAACTGAAATCGATACGATCATTGCTCAAATCGATTTGAGTGAAGCTGAAGGTGAGCGAAATCGAGCGATTATTGAAACGCTTTATGGTTGTGGACTCAGAGTTTCAGAATTAATTGAACTCAAACTTTCTCATTTATTTTTCGATGAAAATTATATTTTGGTCATCGGAAAGGGAAACAAACAACGATTGGTTCCAATTTCTAATCATACGATCAAATACATTAATATTTATAAAGATCAAGTGAGAATTCATCAAAATATCCAAAATGGATTCGAAGATCATTTGTTCCTCAATCGAAGAGGGAGAAGTTTGAGTAGAGTGATGATTTTTACGATTGTCAAACAATTGACCGAAAAAGCTGGAATCAAAAAAAATGTTAGTCCTCATACTTTCAGACATTCTTTTGCAACTCATCTATTAAAAAACGGTGCGGATTTGCGCTCGATTCAAATGATGCTCGGACATGAAAGTATAAGCACTACTGAAATTTATACACATTTGGATGATAGCATGCTGAGAGAAGCTGTTCTTAAATTTCATCCAAGAAATCAAACATAATTTTCTTATTGATTTTTAAAAGTTTTTTCAGAAAACCCTTATTGGTTTAAGGTTCAATGACAAATCAACTCAACTGATCTCATCGTAAATTCATCTTCAATTCTGGCTTGATAAAAATCATTAACCAAAAATTAAGGATTGCAAATTTTCTTGTAATTTAGCACTTAAATTTATTTAATCTAAATAAATATAGAGTTCTAAATCCTATTAAATATTCCAAATAAAATGAATTTTAAGAAACTATTTGTTGCAAGCTCTTTAGCTTTTAGCGTACTTGGGTTTTCACAAGAGAAAAACCTAAAAAACCTCACCAAGTTGACTTATGGAGGAGACAATGCTGAGGCGTATTTTTCGCCGGATGGAAAAATGTTGACTATGCAAGTCACTAACCCAGAAATTGATACTGATTGTGATCAGATTTTCTTGTTGGAATTGGGAAAAGAAGAATATAAAACTTCTGATTTAAAGATGGTTAAATCACAAAGAACTTTACGGAGAATATGTAGATGAATTCTCTACGGATGCGTTATATGGAAGCGAAGAGAATTATGAATTCTTATCAGAAAAGCAAATTATCAACTACGTAAAGTAAAACACCTTTGATAAAGAACAAGAAAAGTAAAAAAACCGCCTCAATTTTATAAAATGAGAAGGCTTCTTCTTTGGATGGAAATCTGATAATTTAGGTCAAGTGTTGAAAAGATTGTTGCGAAAAAAATAAGAAATTGTTAAGCCCTTAAGTTTTGTTAACTATATTTGCGCAAAATTTAATTCAAAGAAATGTCGTCAATTAATAAAATACTACAGTTTTTAGTTCCAAAAGACAGAAAGTTCTTTCCGATGATACACCAGTTTGCTGAAATATTGGTTGAAATGGCTTCAACGCTACACGAAGCGGTAAACGTAAAAGCAAATAAAAGAGATGAGTTTTTTACTAAACTTGAAAAATTAGATGATAAAAGTGAAGCATTGGCTCGAAAAATTAACTTGGAACTGAGTAAAAGCTTTTTGACGCCCTTTGATAGAGAAGATGTATACGCTTTGATCAATAAGATGAGCGACGTTGCGGATTATATAGATGCAAGTGCGAAAAGAATGCAACTGTATCAGGTGGAAAAAGTAAAAAAACCAATTCGTAGAATTACCGCTGCAAATTTAGAAGCTTGTGAAAATATTCAAAAAGCAATTTTAGCTTTGGAAGGTTTCAAAGATTTACCAACCGTTCAAAAATGTTGTGAAAGAATCAATAAATTAGAAAATAAAGTTGACAATATATACGATAAAGAGATTTACCAGATTTTTGATGAGAATGAAGATGTGAAAGAAATCATCAAATACAAAGAAGTTTTCTCTGCACTAGAAAACACATCTGATAAGTGCAAATTTGTTTCGGATGTTTTGGAAGGTGTTTCCGTAAAGCATTCTTAATCTTGAATTTTTTTAAAGTATGGACTCGCAACTGATTCTTTTAATAGTCATAATTGTTTTAGCACTTATCTTTGACTTTATCAACGGTTTTCACGACGCAGCAAACGCAATTGCGACTATAGTAGCTACAAGGGTTTTGACACCTATTCAAGCAGTAATGTGGGCAGCGTTCTTCAACTTCGCAGCTTATTTTATTTCTAAATATTGGATTGGATTTAAAATTGGTAATACGATATCAAAGACGGTCAACGAAAACTTCATTACACTCGAAGTCATACTCGCAGGTATATTGGCTGCAATTATTTGGAATTTAATTACTTGGTGGTTCGGAATACCATCTTCGTCTTCACATACATTGATCGGTGGATTTATTGGTGCAGCAATTGCTCATGTGGGGGCCTTTGCTCAAAATGGTCAGGATGTAATTGATTATATCACGGTTATTCCTATTTTCATTTTTATATTCTTGGCTCCAGTGATAGGAATGGTGATTGCCTATTTCCTCACAGTGCTGATTATGCATATTTGTAAAAGAAGCAGTCATAAGAAAGCAGAAAAATGGTTCAAACGTTTACAGTTAGTTTCTTCTGCTTTGTTCAGTTTAGGACACGGAGGAAATGACGCTCAAAAAGTAATGGGAATTATTGGTGCTGCTGTTATATTTTACCATGTTCAACAAGGAGATGCAGTTTGGGTAAATGCTGAAGATCGATTCTCGTTTTTTGTTAATGACTATTGGTGGGTACCATTGACAAGTTTTATTGTTATTGGATTAGGAACCTTGAGCGGTGGATGGAAAATCGTTAAAACCATGGGGACTAAGATTACAAAAGTAACTCCATTGGAAGGTGTTTCAGCTGAAACTGCTGGTGCGATGACCTTGTATTTGTCAGAATTCTTAGGTATTCCAGTTTCTACAACTCATACAATTACAGGTTCAATCGTTGGGGTGGGAATTACTAAAAGAGTTTCTGCCGTACGATGGGGTGTAACAATAAATCTCCTATGGGCTTGGATTTTGACCATACCAGTGTCTGCGTTGATAGCCGCACTGATTTATTTCATCATACTGTTGTTTTAATTGGTTTTAATAGAAATTTGATCGGGATTTTTCACGATTATTTCTGGTTTACCTTTGTAAAGAATTAATTTTCCTTTAACACAAATGTCTTTGTTGTTAAGGTGTTCAGCGGGTTCGTATTTGAAATTTTTCCAATCGCTTTCAAATATGGCTACCACCAAACGGTGGTCTGGATATTTGGCGCCTAAGTTCAATAAAATAACCTTGTTCTTTCCTTGGGTAACATAAGTTCCATGAACATGATCGCAATACTCGACGTTCTTGTTTAAATACTTCTCCAAATCAATGTCAGCAGAACCTTGCTGTGCAGACACAGTTCCATACAAAAAGATGAAAATTGAAAGTAATTTAATTGTTTTCATAGCTTTAAAGTTTAGGTCAAACTAAATTAAATCAATATTTCATCAATAAATAATTACGGATGGAAATCGAGGGAAACTCCTTTATAATGAGTAGGCTTTTTCCTTTGATTTGTCTGTAATTTTCCTGAAAATTAAAATGTTTTGGTCATGTCTTCTGGGATGACCAAGTTGTATTCCGTTGGAATTAAATTTTCTTTGGAAAGTCTTAGTTTCTCATCATCGCTTAAGAAAACTGAAATCACAGCTATTTTTAAATCAGGATTGAGTTTTTTCAAATACCAATAAATTCCTCCGTATTCTTTCGAATGATAATTTCCTTGAAAATGTAGAAATAATTGGCCTTTTTTATGATTTTCGAAGATTGATTCCGCCATAGTTGCATCTTTCACGGCTTGTGCAGCAATGAAGTTATCTATGTTTGAACCCGCATGTTCGCCAAATAAATCTTTCATTTCAGAATAACCTGGAGTTTCTAAATCGACTTCTACTGGCAATTTCATCATATATTCTTTTTCATTTGTTTGAATGGTATCCAAACTTTCTAAACCATTTCTCGCTACTTGAGAAGCATATCTTCGAGGAATGTTGGTCGCAATAAATTCAATTTGATTTGATTTTGAGAAATCTACTAAGGGATGATAATCGGTGAAATGATTGTTCCAAAGTCGCATGGAATCCTTCAAAACTTTAGCTTCTATTTCACCATTCAAATATTGATTCAATTGACGTTGATTATCTCTCTCGAACATTTCGGCTCCTAAAATTATATTTTCTTTTTTGGTGTTGTAAAGCGCCTTAGTCAATTGTAATTGCAGCCAATGATTGATCGAATTGTCATGATATTCACCAAATAAAACTACATCGTATTTGGATAAATCTTTGACCATTTTAGTGAAACTTACTTTCTTTAGTTTTTTATTGTACAATTGATAGGATATTCCATTTTGTCCAAGAGAAAAAGCCATTCCAAATACAGCAAATAAGATAAATAATGATTTTTTCATGAGTCGAAATTTAAAACCTATAAATATAGATATATAATGGTGATTTATGACTCTATACAAGGGTTTTCATTGTAAAGCATGATATAAAATAGGTTTGTTGTCTAATTTGTATTAAAGTTGTAATTTTAAATAGAAAATTTTAAAAATATGAGAAGAATATTAGTAACCTTAGATTTTAAAGGTAAAGATTACAAAGCCATAGATGTGGCTAAAGACTTAGGTAGAGCATTTGATGCTGAAATTATTTTACTAAATGTCGATCCAATTGAAGTGGATAAACAAGTGATTGCTCAAGAGCCTTTGATGATGCAAAGAGCGAAAGCCATTCAAGACATTATCGAAGAGAACGTGCAAGAAGTGGAAGGGAAATTAGGAGCAGATATTTATAATTTTAGACATATATTAAAAAGCGGATCTCCTCATGAGCAAATTTTGAAAGTTGCTAAAGAAGAAGATGTGGATGTAATCATCATGGGTTCAAATAAACATTCTGGTGCTTATAGATTTTTGATTGGAAGTGTAGCTGACCAAGTGGTGAAAAATACAAGTATTCCAGTTCTCTTGGTTCCGTACGAATAAACAGATCTTTTGATTTTTAATAAGGAAATTGACTAATGCACAAATTTTAATCTGTGAAAAAACAAATAGCTTTAGCTCTCTCAATTGTTTTAATTGCTTTAACACTGATTTGGTTGTTTAAAAATAGAACCCAAGATGAGTTGCTGAAGGTGATGCCGGTTCCAGAATTTGAATTGATCAATCAAGAGGGGGAAATCATAACCAATGAAGATATGTTAGGGCAAGTCTATGTGGTAGAATTTTTTTTCAGAAACTGCCCAACGATTTGTCCGATTATGAATGCCAATCTTCAAAAAGTTATGTATGAAATCAATGATGATAATTTCAGTGTAATCGGTATCAGCATTGATCCGAAAAGAGATTCAGTTGAAGCTTTGAAAGCTTATAAAAACCAATTGAAAATTGAAAATCCGAATTGGCATTTCACAACTAAGGATAGAGATTATATATTTAACCTAAGTGAAAAGTTCAAAATTTATGTCGAAGAAGACTATTCGAACAGCGGAGGTTTAGAACATAGCGGAAAGGTTGCTTTGGTCGATAAAAATGGAATCATTCGTTCAAGATTCAATGAAATTGGAATGCCGATTTTATATTATTCCGCTTTGAATTATGAAACTCCAGATGGAAAAATAGCCGATTTGAAAGGAGAATTTTCTCCTGAAATCGATTGGTTGATAGAAGACATAAAAATTTTATTGAAAGACTAAAATCATATTTATGAAAAACATTAAAATATTAGCAACAGCAATCTTTGTTTCTGCATCAATTATTTCATGTAAAAACAATAATTCACAAGATGTGGAAGTCAAAATGGCAACTGCTCAAACTTTAGATGTTGAAGTTGTAAATCCCATCGATCCTGTATGTGAAATGGAAATGCCAAAGTTCTTGAAAGATACGGCGACTTATTCAGGTCATCTTTATGGATTTTGTAACGAGATGTGCAAAAAATCTTTCTTAGAAGAACCAGAAAAGTATTTGAAAAAATTAGAAGAATTGTAAATTTATAAATAAAAAACGAAAAACCTTTCGAACGATTTGTTTGAAAGGTTTTTTTATGCCATTTTGTTACCTATTTAACAATTTGACTACTAATACATAAAACTTCTATCTTATGGATAAAGTACTTGAAATAAAAAATCTCACGAAAAAGTTCGGAAGTCTAACCGCTGTCGATGATTTGAATTTAACTGTTGAGAAAGGTAATGTTTACGGTTTACTCGGACCAAATGGAAGTGGAAAATCCACAACTTTAGGGATGGTTTTAAATGTTGTAAATCCAACAAGCGGTCATTGGAAATGGTTTGGAAAAGAACCTTCGACTGATTCGCTGAAAAAAGTTGGAGCAATTATAGAGCGACCCAATTTCTATCCCTATTTGTCGGCCGAAAAAAACTTGGAAATAGTCGCTCGTATCAAAGGAGCTGACTTTACTAAAATTGACGAAAAGTTGAAAATTGTAGGTTTGCTCGAACGAAAGAAAGATAAATTTCAAACTTTTTCATTGGGAATGAAACAGCGTTTAGCAATAGCAGCTGCAATTCTAAATGATCCTTATGTTTTGATTTTGGATGAACCGACCAATGGATTAGATCCGCAGGGAATTATTCAAATCAGAGAAATTATCCAAAAAATAGCTGCCGATGGAGTGACTATCATACTTGCGAGTCATCTTTTGGATGAAGTCGAAAAAGTTTGTTCGCATGTGGTGATTTTAGAAAAAGGAAAAACTCTTTATAGTGGAGCTGTAGATGAAATGATGATGAGTTTTGGTTATTTCGAACTCAGATCAAAAGATATGGATTTGCTGAAGAGTAGTTTGGAAAATACTGGATATTTCGAAAAAATAGTTGTTCAAGAAAAATTTATCAAAGCAATTTTAAATCAAGACATAGATGCTTCGACTCTCAATCAAATGATGTTTGAAAAAGGTATAGTGCTCGAACATTTAGTGAAGCGAAAAGAAAGTTTAGAACAACAGTTTTTACACATTACTCAAAATCAAAACAATTAATTATGATTCGATTATTAAAAATAGAATGGACGAAAATATTCTACTATAAAACCACCAGAATTTTCACATTTATTTATTTCGCAATGCTGATTTTAATCGGTGTTATTCTATCATTTATCAAACCGCAAATCGGTGGAGTTAAGTTCGATATCGCTAAATTGGGAATGTTCAATTTTCCAGAGATTTGGCAAAATATCACTTATTTGGTCGCTATCTTTAAGATATTTATTGCCGTCATCGTAATTACAAATATCACCAATGAATATTCGAATGGAACTCTGAAACAAAATCTAATCGATGGTTTGAGTAAAAAAGAATTTATAGGATCAAAAATTTTAATCAATATTGTTTTAGCAGCTTTGTCAAGCCTTTTTGTATTGGCGATTTGCTCGGTTTTAGGATTGATTTTTTCAACTTCTGAAATTGGTTTTATCAAAGGAATCGAATATATTTTAATCTATTTTATCAAGTTAATTTTATTCTTCTCGATTTGTTTATTTCTCTCAGTTTTATTGAAAAGATCTGCATTTGCTTTTTTAGGATTAATTGTTTTATGGATGATAGAATTGATAATTTCATCTATAGAAAAAATGATTTTAGCTGTGAGTAGTGGAGTCGAAAGTATAATGATTGATAAATTATATATCAGCGATTTTCTACCATTGAACGTTTCTTCATTATTAATTCCATTTCCAATTAGTTTTGAAAAAGTAATGGTTGGGCAAAGTTTATTTGAATTCAAAAATGTCAATTTGATATTTGTCGCAGCTGCCATCATTTATATCTTGTTGTTGAACTATTTATCCTATTATTTATTAAAGAAAAGAGATTTATAAACTCGTATTAATTTTATTTTAGTAAATTCTACGTTGTAGAATTCTACTTTATATTTTATATTCGCAAGATATGCAGATGCAAAATTTTGAAGAACTAAAGAGTTTATTGAGTGAGCCTAAGCGGATTGTTTTATTGCCACATAGAAATCCAGATGGCGATGCTATAGGTTCGACCCTCGCTATGAGGTTGTATTTGTCTAAATTAGGGCATAGTTGTGAAGTGGTTTCACCAAATGATTTTCCAAAATTTCTAAAGTGGATGGAAGGTGCAAAGGATATACAAATTGCAGAATACAATCCAGGGCATTCAAGAAGAACTATAGAGAAAGCGGAATTGATTTTTTTATTGGATTTTAATACGACAGCTCGAATCGATGAGGTCGGCGAATGGTTAGATAGGAGTGAAGCTCACAAAGTGTTGATCGATCATCATCAAGAACCTGATCAGTTCGATTTTATGTATTCGGATGTAGAGATGCCAGCAACTTGTCAAATGGTTTATAAATTTATAGAAGCCATGGGACATCTTAATTTGATAGATGTGAGACTTGCTGAATGTATTTATACAGGAATTTTGACGGATACAGGTGGTTTTAGGTATCGAACTACTTCGGCAGAAACCCATAGAATCGTAGCGAATTTACTTGAAAAAGGTTTAAATTTAGATAAAATTTACAATGAAGTTTATGACAATCAATCCGTTGGTCGATTGAAATTGTTGGGAGTAACTTTGGATTCTTTAATTGCTTTGCCTGACTATCGAACGGCTTATATGAAACTGACTCGAGCAGAACAAGCTGATTATGGAATGCAAAAAGGCGATACAGAAGGATTCGTGAACTATGGTTTAGGAATCAACAATAATGTGCTTTCAGTGTTTTTCATAGAAGACCAACAACATGATTTCATTAAAATATCGTTCCGTTCCAAAGGAGGTTTTGACGTGAATCAATTCGCAAGAAAACATTTCAACGGTGGAGGTCATATAAGTGCTGCCGGTGGAAGATCTGACTTAGGAATGGAAGAAACCATCGAGAAATTTGTGAAAATTTTAGAAGGATATAAACAAAAATTAGAAGAAGTAGAAATTTGAAAAAAGTTGTATTCATCTTTGCAATTATTGGACTAATAAGTTGTAAAAACAAAGTCATTCAGTACCCAGTCGAATACGAAAACGACCGGGCAAAATTTATGGAGTTTTCTCAAGATATTAATAAAATGATTTTGAATGAAGACAATGAATTGATAGAATATTATATCGAAGATTCAGACCAACAATTCGTAAAAACATCATTCGGATTTTGGATTTCAAACCAAGGAAAATCTACAGAAAGTATGGCGAGTTTGGGTGATATGATCAAATACGAATACGAAGTGATGGATTTCGAAGAAAAAATAATTTATTCGAAAGAAGAAAATGGCATCAAACAAACCATATTGGGCAAAGAAAACCTGCCAAGAGGTTTGCATGCGAGTTTACAACTTATAGAAGAAGGAGATTCAGCAACTGCGCTTTATCCATCGTTTTTAGCTTATGGTGGATATGGTGATCAAAATAAAGTAGGTTCAAATATGCCACTTATTTTTAAAATCAAAGTGTTGGATATTCAGAAAAAAGAGAAATAATGAGAAAAATATTATCAATCATGGCAGCAGCAGTTTTTATAACAAGCTGTTCTACTGTCCAAATACCGAATTCAATGACTAAAGAAGAATTTAATGAATTAAAAGATGGGCTTTATGCTCAAATGGAAACAAGTAAAGGTGTAATGACAATCGAACTCTTTGAAGAAGAGGCTCCATTGACAGTTGCAAACTTTGTAGGATTGGCAGAAGGAAGCAAAGAAAACGATGCTAAACCTTTGGGAACGCCTTTTTATGATGGAATTATCTTCCACAGAGTGATCAAAGATTTTATGATTCAAGGTGGAGATCCAAATGGTAATGGAATGGGCGGACCTGGTTATAGTTTCGAAGATGAATTTTTCTCCGATAGAAAACATGATAAAAAAGGAATTTTGTCCATGGCAAATGCAGGGCCTAATACCAACGGAAGTCAGTTTTTTATTACAGAAGTTCCAACGCCATGGCTAAACGGTCGTCATACCATTTTTGGTGAAGTAATCAAAGGATTAGAAGTAATTGACTCTATCGCAAATGTAGAAAAAGGCCCTCAAGACAGACCAGTTGAAGATGTTATTATCGAAAAAGTAAGCATTATCAAAAAAGGAGATAAATACAAAAATTATAATGGTGGTAAAGCTTTCGATGAAGCTCAAGCCAAACTGAAAGAAAAATTGGCCGAAATGGAAGCGGAAGCAAATGCTGAAAAAGAAAAACAAATCCAACGCCAAAAAGATTTAACTTCAAAAGCTCAATCCACTGAATCAGGATTGATGTATTATGTAGATAAACAAGGAAATGGAGCTAAACCAAATCATGGCGAAACTCTAAAAGTACATTATTCCCTTAGATTAAATGACGGTGAGCAGTTGGATTCATCTTATGATAGAAATGAACCTCTGACCGCTGTTGTTGGTGAAACTCAATTGATTCAAGGATGGATGGAAGCTTTGACTATGTTCGAAAGAGGAAGCAAGGTGTTTTTGATCATTCCACCACATTTGGGTTATGGCCCGCAAGGAGCTGGAGGTGTTATTCCACCAAATGCTACTTTGTATTTCGATATGGAAATTTTAGATTAATAAACGAATAAAATAATTCCCTCATAGTTCTAAATTATGAGGGAATTTTATATGAAAAATATTTATTAAATTATCTCACTTAAAATACAAGATTTATGAAAGTATTTGAAGTCATTCGAGCCATAGAAGAATTAGCACCGGTAGAATACGCAGAAGGATTTGATAATGTGGGACTGTTGGTAGGTGATTCAGAAGCTGAAGTGACCAAAATATTAGTTACCTTGGATACTTTGGAGGAAGTTGTCGATGAAGCCATTGAAAAGGGCGCGAATTTGATCGTTAGTTTTCATCCAATCATTTTCTCAGGAATGAAAAAGTTGACCGGTCAAACTTATGTCGAAAGAGTCGTTCAAAAAGCCATCAAAAATGATATCAATATTTATGCAACTCATACTGCTTTGGACAATTCTGAATTTGGAGTGAGTTATATGATGGCGAAACGTTTGAATCTAAAAGAAACTGAAATATTGATTCCAAAAAATGGAACTCTTCGACATTTAGTGACTTACGCACCCAAAGATTTTGCTGATGAAATTCGTCAAGCATTAAATGATGCCGGTGCAGGAAATATAGGAAAATATGACAATTGTAGTTTTAACATCGAAGGAACAGGAGTGTTTAGAGCTACAGAAAGTGCAAATCCTTACAGTGGGGAAAAAGGAGTTACTCATTTCGAAAAAGAAATTCGAATCAGTGTGATCTTTCCAAAACACAATGAAAGTAATATTTTAAAAGCTTTGAGAAAAGCTCACCCTTATGAGGAAATCGCTTACGAAATTTTTGAAATTACTAATCCCAATCAAACTGTTGGAATGGGTATGATAGGCGAATTAGAATCAGAAATGTCCGAAGAAGAATTCATAAAATATTTGAAAGAAAATATGCAAACCCAAGTGGTGAGGCATACTAAATTTTTAAACAAAAAAATTAAAAAAGTTGCGGTTTTAGGAGGATCAGGTAGTTTCGCTATTTCAAATGCAAAACGAAAAAAAGCAGATGTTTATGTGACTGCCGATTTGAAATACCATGATTTTTTTCAAGCAGAAGGACAAATTTTATTGGCCGATGTTGGACATTATGAGTCGGAACAATTCACAAAAAAATTATTAACTACCTATCTGTCAGAAAAATTCCGTAATTTTGCAGTCCTTAAATCAGAGATTAATACAAATCCTGTTCATTATTCATAAGATATGGCAAAAAAAGTTGAACAAAAAGAAATAAGTGTTGAAGATAAACTTCGCGCTTTGTATGATTTACAATTAGTCGATTCTCGTTTAGACGAAATCAGAAATACCCGTGGTGAATTGCCTTTAGAGGTAGAAGATTTAGGTGATGATATAATCCAAATGGAGACTCGAATTAAAAAAATTGATGCTGAAATCGATGATTTACAAGCAGAAATTAAAAATAAAAAAGAGTCGATCAAAACCGCTGAAGCTCTAATCAAAAAGTATACTAAACAACAAGACAGTGTAAGAAACAACCGAGAGTTCGAATCATTGTCAAAAGAAATAGAATATCAAGAGCTCGAAATACAATTGTTGGAAAAGAGAATCAAAGAACACAAAGCTAAAATCGATCACAAAAAAGAAGTGAAATCAGAAGCTTTGGAGAAGTTGGATTCTATGAAAGAGCATCTGAAACATAAAAAAGCTGAGTTGGAAAACATCGTAAAATCCACCGAAAAGCAAGAAAAATTCTTGATTGAAAAATCAGAAGAATTCGCTTCTCTGATCGATGAAAGATTGTTGAAAGCTTACAAAAGAATTAGAGGGAGCATGAAAAATGGCTTGGCTGTAGTTCCTGTAAAAAGAAATGCTTCATTCGGATCTTTCTTTACGATTCCACCTCAAACACAATTGGACATCGCTCAACGCAAAAAAATCATTACTGACGAACACAGTGGTAGAATTTTGGTTGATGCTGAATTGGCCGAAGAGGAAAAAGCGAAAATCGACGCAATGTTGGAAGCTTGATTTCAATAGCTGAAAATCTCTAAGTTTAAATAGATTTAGAGAATGATATAAAACAAAACAGTAGTAATTAAAAGTTGCTACTGTTTTTTGTTGGAATAATTTTAAAAATTAAAAGCCGTTTAAAATTTTAAACGGCCATTTGTTTTTTGAGAAGTTCTTTAATAGAAATTTAATTTTCAAATTAAATGTCATCAAAGTCTACATCTGTGAATGATTCTGTCGAGTTAGATCCCATAGAAGAAGCATCTACTGAATCATATTCGTTGGATGTATCATAGTCTTTTTGATGACGCTCAGAAATTACTTCCTCACCTTTTTCATTGACAATGTAATCAGTTGTCTCACCTAACATTTCTTTGAAATCTTCAAAATCTTCTTTGTACAAATAGATTTTGTGCTTTTTGTAGAAAAAGGAACCGTCTTCATTGGTGTTCTTTTTACTTTCTGTAATCGTCAGATAGTAATCACCAGCTCGGGTTTCTCTTACATCAAAAAAATAAGTTCTTCTTCCTGCTCTAAGTACTTTAGAGTAAATTCCTTCTACATCAGATTTTTCGAAATTTTCATTTTCACTCATCACGTGTGTATATTAAGATGTGTTAATACTTTGCAAACAAATCTATAAAAAAAATGTTAAATAGCAATTTTATCGATGAAAATTAGAATGATTAAAATTGATTGTTTAAGAAGATTCGGATTCCAATAATTGTTTTTTTACCAAAGAATAATATGCATTTTCCTTGGTTAACAACTCTGTATGTGTCCCAAATTCAACCACTTCACCTTCATCCAAAACCATTATATAATCCGTGTTTTTTGCTGATGAAAGTCGATGAGTAATGATCAAAGTGGTTTTTTGGTTCATTTCGGATTTGAGGTTGTTCAGTATTTCTTCTTCAGTTTCTGTATCGACAGCCGATAAGCTATCGTCGAAAACTAAAATTTCAGGTTCTTTGATCAAAGCTCTTGCAATCGAAATCCTTTGTTTCTGTCCACCCGAAAGTGTAACTCCTCTTTCACCCAAAATCGTATCATATCGATTTTTAAATCCAATGATATTGTCATGAACCGCAGCTTTTATCGCATAGTTTTTCACATCCTCCAAGTCCTTGTCCTCCTTCGCACCGAAAAGAATATTGTGCGCAATACTATCGGAAAATAAATAAGCTTCTTGAGGTACAAAACCTATGGATTTTCTTAATGAAGATAAATTTAAATTTTCATAAGCAACACCATCGATCAAAATCTGACCATCTGTAGGTTGGAGTAATCTCGCCAAAAGCAAGACAAGGGTCGATTTTCCAGAGCCAGTTTTGCCCATGATGGCCAAAGATTTACCTTTTTCTAATTTGAATGAAATATTTTTCAAAGCTTTAATGCCAGTGTTTTCATACGTATAGCTAACATTCTTGAATTCAATGCTACCAGAAATTGGGGTTTCTTGCTCGACTGTATTTATTATTTCAGGTTTTTGGTTCATAAATTCATTGATTCTCGCCATCGAAGCTTCCGCTCTTTGGATCAACATAGTCACAAAGCCTAAAGATGTAAACGGCCAAATCAACATATTTAAATACATGAAGAATTGAGCGATTTCACCAAGATTCAATTGCCCAGAACTGTATCGAAGACCACCAACATACAATATCAATAAATTACTGATTCCAACCACTAAAATCATGAGGGGAGAAAAGAAAGCTTCCGTTTGAGCGAGTGACAAAGCTTTTTTCTCATATTGTATCGCCTCGTCTGCATATTGTTCTTTTGTTGATTTTTCTGAATTAAATGATTTGATGACTCTTATTCCTGAGAAAGTATCTTGCACCATAGATGAAACGGTGGATTGTTGTTGTTGAACGTTCTTACTTTTTCGATTGATGGTAGAAGCAACTTTATAAATCAATATCGATAAAATTGGTAAAGGAGCCAAAGTATAAAGCGTCATGATAGGGTCTAAATTGATCATAAAACCTAAGATAATTGTCGCTCTCGACACCAAATCCATAGGATACATTATACCAGGACCTAAATATTGCCTTACAAAAGCTACATCTTCAGTGATTCGATTCATCAAATCACCGGTTTTATTTTTTTTGTAAAAGGAAAGAGAAAGTTTTTGGTAGTGTTGATAAATCTCGTTTTTTAAATCGAATTCGATATGTCTTGAAGTTGCAATCACCATCAGTCGAACACCAACCGAGAAAAATCCAGCTAAAATTTTCAGCCCAATAAAAAACAGTGCGGCGTACATCAAGCTTTTTTTCACTTGGCTCAAATCGTCAATTTCACCCGAAATGTATTGAGAAAGCAACGATTCAATTTGATTGACAGCTGTACCCACATAGCCGATTGAAAACAATGCTACGTAGTTGGAAAGTACGATGAGTACAAAGCCTGCAATGAGTCGCCATCGGTATTTCCAAAGAAATTTATTTAAAGATTGTAGTTCCTTCACTGCGCAAAGTTAAGGCTTTTTGATTACCTTTGCAGACGCTCAAAAAGAAATATTAGATTTTTGAAATTATGTTGGGAAGAAGACAGCTTCGAGAGAAAGCCATGCAAGCCATTTACGCTTGGAAAACAGCAGGAGAGGATTCCAATCAAAGATTGATTGAGAAAAATATGTTGAAAGGAGTAGATGAAATTTATGATTTGTACATTTATTTATTAAATTTGCTGGTTTTTCAAAAAACAATTGCTGAGCATAAAATTGAACTCGCAAAAAATAAAAAACTCCCAACTCAAGAAGATTTAAATCCAAATCTAAAGTTTGTCAACAATTCTTTGATAAAAATCTTAGAAGAAAATGAAGAGCTAAATGCTTATACAGAGAAAAACAGTCAGTTGACTTGGGATATGTTGGATACTTATCCAAATATAATTTTCAAAGCCATCACTAACAGTGATGAATATAAAGATTATATGTCAAATCCTGAGCAAAGTTTCAAAGAAGACAAGGAATTTATCATCACTATATTCGAAAAATACATTGCTCCCAACGAAAGCATACACGAATGGTTGGAAGAGAAAAATCTGTATTGGGCAGATGATTTTCATATAGCAAACTCAATGGTAGTTTCGACTTTAAAGTCTTTTGTTGCCAATAGCAAAGTGAACTTTAATTTATTTAAAGTTTATAAAGATGATGAAGACCGAAAGTTTATTGTAGAACTTTTCAGGTCGACTATCAGAAATTCTTCAGAAACCATAAAAATGGTAGAAGATAAAGCTACGAATTGGGAATTGGATAGGATAGCTGTATTGGATTTGGTTTTATTGCAAATGGCATTGACCGAATTCCATTATTTTCCAAACATTCCTCCCAAAGTTACCTTGAATGAATACATAGAATTATCCAAGGCGTATTCCACTGAAAAGAGTAAAATTTTTGTCAACGGAATTTTGGATCGATCTTTAAAAGAATTGACAAAAATATAATTTGACTTAGAATTAACCTTTTAACTGAAAAGTTTTTATTAATTTTAGTCCCTTAAAAAAAACCAATAAAGAGAAATACGATGAAGAAATCCATTATTTTATCAGGTATTGTAGCGATTTTCGCATTGACATCATGTGAAAAAGATCAGCCATCTAATTTATTCAGTGAAGAAGAAAGACAAGAGCAAGCAGATTTAGTTGTTGATCCTGAAAATGCAGCAGTCTTAACATTCGAAGAAGATGTTTATGATTTTGGTAGTTTACCAGCTGCAGCAAAAGTTGATCATTATGTAAAGTTTACAAATACAGGAAAATCTCCTTTGATTATTAGAGATGCAAAAGGTTCATGTGGATGTACTGTGCCTGTTTGGCCAAAAGAACCAATTGCACCAGGAGCAACTGATTCTATGAAAATTACTTATGAAGCAGGAAATCAGAAAGGAAAACAGCGTAAAATTGTTACTTTACATACCAATACTGTAAAAGGTAAAGAAGTATGGACATTTACAGCTGATTTACCAACTGATACTCAAAATAATAATGCAAATGCATTAAGTGGATTATAAAATTAAACAATGAAGAATTTAACAGTAATATTTTTACAAGAAGGAGCCGGAGGCTTCTCTACTTTGATTTTGTTTGGAGGTATGTTCCTTATCATGTATTTTTTGATGATACGCCCAAACATGCGCAAACAAAAACAAGAAAAAAAGTTTCAAGAGGAACTTAAAAGAGGAGACTGGGTCGTGACTACTTCTGGTGTTCATGGAAAAGTTTTTGAATTGGCAGGTGATACAGTGGTTTTAGAAACTGGTGCTGGAAAGATCAAATTCGAACGAGCAGCAATTTCTAAAGATTTAAGCGCTGCACGCTATTCGCCAGATGCAGATAAAAAATAAAAACTTTATAAATGTATGAAAACCGAAGTCTATGGCTTCGGTTTTTTTTTGCAGATTTTTAAAATTTAAACTTAAGTTACTATCTTTACTATAGCTTTTGAATATGATAACAATAGGTTTGACAGGTGGAATTGGTTCCGGTAAAACAACCATCGCCCAATGGTTCCAAGAAAAAGGAATTCCAGTTTATAATTCGGATTTTGAAGCCAAAAAATTGATGAATGAAAATGAAGATTTAATTCAACAATTAATTGAGCTTTTTGGCGATGAGACTTATAAAAATGGCGAATACAATCGCTCATACGTTGCATCCAAAGTTTTTAATGATAAGGAACTTTTGAATCAGTTGAACGCCATCGTGCATCCAGCAGTTTTTAAGCATTTCGATGAATGGTTGGACAATCAAAATAGTTCTTTCGTAGTCAAAGAAGCAGCTATTTTGTTCGAAAGTGGTTCTTATAAAGATTGTGATTATATAATTTCTGTGATAGCTGATGAGGAAATAAGAATAAAAAGAGTAGCTAAACGCGATCAGTTGAATGAAGATCAAATTCGTGATCGAATGAAAAGTCAATGGACGGATGAACAAAGAATTGAAAAATCTGATTTTATCATTGAGAATAACAAAGATTTAAACGCATTGAAATTGGAATTTGAGAAAGTCTATGATGAAATTCTCGATCGAATCCATGAATGAATTATTCTTGTTGAAATTTAGAAAAAAACTTCAATAGATTTTTGGCTTTTAATTTGATACTATAAAACAAACCCAGAGCAATTTAATGAAAAAAGGATTTAATAAAATATTAATCACCCTAATGAGTGTTGCACTCTTAGGCTTAATAATTATACAAGTTTATTGGACTCAAAAAGTATTTGTCTCTCAAACCGAAGAGTTCAATGGTAGGGTTTATCAAGCCTTAAATGCAACGGTTGATGAAATCAACCAAATGGAACTCAACTATTATTACACCCGTTTTGAAGATGTAAGAGAAGATTTTAAAGCTTCGACCGATAAACCTCAAGTGATGTCATCTCAAATGGTTCAAGATTCTGCTGGAACGACTTATATCACTATGACTCGGTATATATTGGAGCGTTCGGTGGTTTCGCTTTCTGAGCAATACAGCGATAGTTTGATCAGTGCAAATCTTTATTCACAAGAGAAAACTATGAAAATTCCTAAAGATTCTGGCGCCAATATGATACAGAATTTGAATTTGGACACAGAGGAGAATTTTAAAAATTCAACTTTCACCATTGAAAGATTGGCTCGATTGGATGCTGGAAATCGTCCGATAGATGCTCGATTGAACTTAAGTATAGTCGATTCGATTTTCACGGAGCAATTAAGAAAAAGAGGCGTTCAATCCCATCCGCAATTGGCGATTCTAAAATCAGATTCTACGGTTACCAAAGTTTCAAGTGTTGAGTTTAAATTGAATGATTCAGAATACACAATTCCAATCTTTTACGACACAAATGATAAACCGCAATATTTAATTTCGACTTATTTTCCAGACAAAAAATTATCGATTTTAGGTCCGATTATTCCTATCGTAATGTTGACCTTGATCTTTACGATTATTATAGTTTCTGTTTTTTCATTGGCAATTTATTATATGAAAATTCAACGCAACATATCTGAGATCAAATCGGATTTTATCAACAATATGACGCATGAATTCAAAACACCAATTGCAACCATAAACATTGCTTCAGATGCTTTGAAGAACGATAAAATAGTCAATGATTCCGAACGCGTTCGATATTACGCTGACCTCATCAAACAAGAAAATAAACGAATGAACACTCAAGTCGAAATGGTTTTGAGGATGGCTAAACTCGAACGAAATCAAGTCGATATCAATCTGCAAGAGATAGATGTTAACTCTTTGGTTCGTAAAAGTGTATCGAATACCAGGTTCATAGTTGATAATTTGAATGGCACTATTTTTGAAGAGTATGAAGCGAGTCGCTCTATAATGGAAGGCGATGCTTTCCATTTAGAAAATACGATCAATAACATTATAGACAATGCCAGAAAGTATTCGAAAGAAAATCCTCAAATTTATGTGAGAACTTATAATGAGGATGATAATATCGTAATCGAAGTGCGCGATGAAGGAGTGGGCATGTCAAAAGCTGTTTTGAAAAAGATCTTTGATCAATTCTATAGAGAAGAAACAGGAAATATACATAATGTGAAAGGGCATGGGTTAGGATTAGCCTATGTTAGAAAAATTGTTGAATTACATAATGGGCAAGTTTATGCTGAGAGTGAACCAGGCAAAGGAAGTACTTTCTTTATCAAACTGCCAGTAAAATAGTAAATATTATGAATGATAAACAAAGACTACTTTTAGTTGAAGACGACCCGAGTTTTGGAGCTGTCCTAAAAGATTATCTCGCTATAAATGATTTTGATGTAGTACACGCTGTAGATGGTGAAGATGGACTGGCCAAATATAAGTCAGGCGAATTTGACTTGTGTATTTTGGATGTGATGATGCCAAAAAAAGATGGATTTACCTTGGGTAAAGAAATCAAAGAACTAAATAACAATCAGCCAATTATATTTTTGACGGCAAAAAGCATGAGAGAAGATGTGTTGAGTGGATATAAAATCGGTGCCGATGATTATATCACAAAACCATTTGACTCTGAAGTTTTGTTGTATAAAATCAAAGCTGTTTTGCAAAGACATTCTTCCGATGAAGAAAAGTTTGAGCAAGATGAATTTGAAATTGGTAAATTTTATTTCAACTCAAAGTTGAGACAGCTAAAAATCAACGATATTGAATTTAAATTGTCTCCAAAAGAAAGTGAGTTGTTGAAATTGCTCGCCGTTTATAAAAACGATCTAATGCCAAGAGAAGTTGCTTTGACGAGAATTTGGCATGATGATAATTATTTCACATCACGTAGTATGGATGTTTATATTGCTAAGTTGAGAAAATACTTAAAAGAAGATCCAGAAGTGGAAATCGTTAATATACACGGTGAAGGATTTAGATTGTTGACTACAAAGTAAAGCTATACAATACTCTATATAAAAAACCGTCTCATTTTCTAAATGGGACGGTTTTTATTTGTTACAAGTTTTATTTCTTTAAAAATGTTTTCCTCTTCTTCTTAAATTAGGGTTGTGCAAGTTTCTACCAACGTTGATTCTTTTCATTTGTTCTTGCATCATTTTGATTTGATCGGTAAACATACCTCTGTCATCCAAATCCTTTGCTTCTCTCAAAAGGATTTGAGCTTCTTGCTTTCTACCTTTGGCCATTGAAGCTCCTGCTAAACTCAGTTTAGCCATAGCTCTGTCATGTTTGAAACTCAAACCATAATCCAAAGCCTTTTTCATATTTTTTTCTGACGAATTGATATTGTCTTGAGCTTCTGTTATACCTATCAAATAATGAAAATAGCCCATTTGCTTTCTCACCAATTGACTTTCTGGATTTTTAATTTTGCTCAACCAAGCTTTGGCTTTTTCTATATTTTGATTTCTCATTTGCCAAAAAGCCAATAAAATATATTCATTTCTGAAATATAATAATACTGGAATTGTGGTTAAGAAAATTATAAATATGCCCCATCCATATTCACGTTGAGTAAACATATATACGGAAAAAGCGATCATTAAAAATGCTATGACTAATTTGATGTATTTATTCATCTTTTATAATTGTGATTTAATTTTTTCAGCGACTTCATTCATTTCATCATCACTTAACTTTAGTTTTGGCTGAGTGAAATTGATATCATTCATCGTATTCAATGGAACCAAATGCACGTGTACATGTGGAACTTCTAAACCTACAACCGCCATTCCAACCCTAAGGCATGGAATTGATTTTTCAATGCCTTTAGCAATTTTATAGGCAAACTCCATCAAGCCTTTGTAAGTCTCCATATCCAAATCGAAAATTTTATCAACTTCTTTCTTTGGAATAACTAAAACGTGACCTTTCACCAAAGGAAATGCATCCAATATAGCGATGTAGTTTTCGTCCTCTGCTATTTTATAAGATGGAATTTCGTTGTTGATGATTTTTGTGAAAATACTTGCCATAATCATTCCATTTTGATGTCTAAAATTTCAAAATTTAATTGGTTGCCATTAGGTAAAGTGATTTCAGCAGTTTCTCCTAATTTTTTACCCAAAAGTCCTTTGGCTATTGGTGTGTTGACTGAAATTTTACCTCTTGACAAATCAGCCTCAGTCTCAGGAACCAACTGATAACTCATTTCCATTCCATTGGCCAAGTTTTTAATCTTAACCGAAGAAAGTATAGACACTTTAGAATTGTCCAAAAGCGCAGGGTCGATGATTCTTGCGTTCGCAATTTGATTTTTTAATTTAGAAATTCTCATTTCTAACATACCTTGCGCCTCCTTAGCAGCATCGTATTCAGCATTCTCAGATAAATC
>DEQC01000032.1:0-11806 GCA_002359055.1 Flavobacteriales bacterium UBA3376
GTTCGAGCGTTTACAAAGAGAGAAGATTATTGGGATGTTTATTATAAACTCCATAAAAAAACCATTGAATTGTTAAATGAACACAAAATAATTGTAACTCCTTCTCCAAGTAAAATGATTATTAAAGACAATATCAAATGATGAAAAACTATTTAATTTTAATATTAATTTTATTTAGTGCATTTGGAAAAGCTCAATCAGATTGGATTTTAAAACATTTTGAGTCAGATTTTTACAAAAATCAATTCACTGGATTTTATCTTTACGATCCTGAAACTAAAGAAATTTTAGAAAGTTACAATGGAGATAAAAACTTCACTCCAGCATCCAATGTTAAAATACTTTCGCTTTATAGTGCACTGAAAGTTTTACCTGATTCAATTCCAGCTTTGCGATACGAACGAAAAGATGGAAATCTTCACATCGAAGGTTTAGGTGATCCTACTTTTTTGCATCCACAATTCAAATCTGTTACTCGAGCTTTGGATTTTCTAAAGGATGAACCGAGCGATATTTATTTGCATTGGGGAAAATTAGAAGGACCACGCATGGGTTTGGGTTGGTCATGGGAAGATTATGAAAAACATTATTCTCCTCAATTCAGTGAATTTCCTTTGTATGGCAATATGGCAACCATTACCAAAGGTAGAGGAAAAGCCAGAACAATTCCGATGACCTTGGCAGATTCGGTCGAATACAAAGAGAGTTTGTTCAGCCGTGAATTTTATGAAAATAAATTCTATATAGGTTCGAGAAATGGCCAAACGACGAGAGTTCCGTTTGTGGTCAAAGATGAATTGATCCGACAAATCCTATCGGATGCCATCGGAAAGGAAGTTTATTTAACCGACGAACCTCTGAGCAAAAATGCCGATGTTTTATTTAGTTTACCTTCGGATTTGGTGTATAAAAGAATGATGGAAATAAGCGATAATTTCTTGGCAGAACAAATTCTTTTGATGGTTTCCGCACAAATTTCATCGACCATGTCCACTGACCGAGCGATTCAATACATCAAGAGTAAATATCTGAAAGGAATGCCTGATGAACCTGTTTGGGTGGACGGCTCCGGACTTTCGAGATACAACTTATTTTCGCCCAGAAATATGGTTTTTGTTTTGGATAAACTCTATGAAGAATTTCCAAGAGAAAGATTGTTCAACTTATTTGCAGTCGGCGGAAGAACCGGAACTTTAAAGAATAATTATGGTGGAAGAACACCCTATATTTATGCTAAATCAGGAACGCTTTCGAACAATTATACTTTGAGTGGATATCTCATCACCAATTCTGGAAAAACTTTGATTTTTAGTATTATGAACAACCATTACACCAAACAGAATTGGCAAGTTCGACAAGAAACTCAGAAATTGTTGGAATACATCAGAGACAACTATTAAAATGAATTTCTGATTGATTTAGATAAATTTAATTTCCTGAAAAATTAAAAAAATCACATTAACTTCTGCTAATCAAAGATTTTCGGAATGATTTTTTCTATTAACTATCTAAGAGTATTAACTTAAAGATGGTTTAAAATGAAAACAAATGTCCCAAATTTCATAGACAACAAGGATGTAAAAGAACGTTTAAACGTTTTGATGTCCATACAGAACTTCGAGAATGATTTGAACCGAGCAATTGAGAATATTAGTGAAACTACCAATCAATTGATCAGGCGATATGAAGAAGGTTTAAATTTTTTGACTCAAATCAACAAATTAGACCTAAGTGAAAGAAAAAGAGAAATGGAAAACCTAAATGGCGTGAGAGTTCATATCAATCAAATGATTCATGCCTTGGAGTTGATTGAAACTTCTGATGATGAAAATGTGAAAATGTCTGAACAAATCTCAGTTTTCGAACAAAAGCAGAAAAGAATGTCCGAATATGCACTTCGTTTTGAGAATTTAGGTTCAAATATTTTAAAAGGCGATTTGCTACAAACTTGGAAGGATCGATATTGTGTTTATCAAAAAGATTATGCTAAAAAGTTTGAAAAATCAAAGAAAAAACTCGTGTTGATCAATCAGTTTTATGAAAAATATTCGCCTGAAGAAATTGAATTAATTTCAAATATCATAGCTGAAAATAGAGAAAACTATTCGGAATCTGCCGATGCTGAGAATTTTAAAATTCAATATTTAAAAGCGATTTCTCAATACAAACAAGAGTTTAATCCAACGAATTTATGGGATAGATTTTTGAATATTTTGGCAGGTGGAGTGCATCCAACACCCGAAGAAAAAGTTATGCTGACCAATTGGATGGACGGAAAACAAAAGAAAAAACCGTATGAGAAGGATTGAATCAATCAAAACTTACATATCTACCTCCTCTTCTTCCCGACCGATTGCTCGTAGATTTTTTCCCACCGAATTGATCTAAAGAATAACCAATAGAAAACATTATATATCGCTCCAAAACATCGTTTTGGACATCAGAAATATAGGTGTCTGAAATGGTTCGCGAACTACCGGTATTTTGACCCAAAACATCGTAAACTTTAACTTTGAGGTTCATTTTGTCTTCCCAAAAGTTATAGCCTAAACTCATGTTCCATAAAAAGAAATCCTTTCTGAATCCATCGGAAATTTTAGAATTGTAGGTATAAGTAAAGTCGTTTCCAAAAACAAAATTCTTCGGCCAATAATTGGTAGTCGATAAACTAAAACGATGTGTGACATGCTCGCTTTTATCTATTCTAAAATTCTTATATTCAGTTGTTTGAAATGAAATATTATAACTAGGACTGACCGTTAAAACTTCTCCTAAATCCCAATTAAAATTAAATCTTGGATTTAAATTATACGATTGAGAAGTATATTTTTCGCCATTGATAAAACCTTGTTGATCGTTGAAATTCACTCTCATAGATAAACTTGTTCTAAATTTACTCTGTCCACTTTGAAAGGATTTATTGATATTAAATCCACCAAAAAGTCGATAATTTCCGCTGATATTGATATAAGTTGTGTAAGTCTTAAAGTTTTCATCGGTAATTCTATAAGAAGAAATACTTCTTTCATCAAAACTTCCACCTAAATTAAATCCATAACCGAATCTACTTTGCATGATATAATTGTTCAATCCAAAATATAATTGATGTGTTTTCGATGATTTCAAATCTGGATTTCCAATAGTAGTGTTCAATGGATTTGATAGATTTTCTATGGGTAATAATTGCTCTGCGGAAGCAAAACGCTCGTTCATGCTATAATTCATAAAAACCGATGAGTTCTGCCCAAATCTGTAATTTGCATTCATGGAAATCGAAGGTGAAGCCTTCTCCAAAGTCAAACCATAATCTTCGGACAAATATGTTCCAAAGTTTTTCTGATGAATGAAATCTACACCTAAATTTAATCGAAAAAAGATTTTACTCTTTTGCAATCTAAGCGATACATAAGGATTTGCATTTCTATTGTCCGATGAAATTTCAGAAGAAAGAAATTCATTTTTGTCGTCATACATCTCCGAATTCTCATCGAAATCCCAAGTATTTTTTAAAGTTTCATTTTTAGAAATTCCATATTTCGCACCCACATCCAATTTCAATGAATCGGTCAATTGAATGCCATAACTCAAATCAAAATTAAAGTCATCTCGATTGACTTTTCTTCGGCTGAATTGATTTCTAATATCATCTTCATCTTCTGTTTGAAAGAAATAAGTGTTCGAAAGATTGGTTTCATCGGAAGAATTTCTCACACTATTGTTGGAAAAACTAAAACTCAATTCCGTTCGATTGTCAAAAGCTTTGAAAAATTCAATGCTATTGCCAAAGGTTTGATTCAAATCTTCAGTCCACACTTCACCATTGCTTTCGTTGATCAATTCACCCAATTCATTCAAAGTAAATCGATCAAAAATATCGGATGAATTGCTTTGATTAAAAGTATATTTAGGTTCAAACCAAATTTTACTACTTTCATCCAATTTCAATTCTATACTTGAGTTGAAGCTATGATTATAATTTTCGTTTCTTGTTTTCGAGCGATTTTCTGTGGTATAAATATTATTGGGCAATAAATTTTCTTGACGACTGTAAAAATTATTTCTCGTATCGGTTTGTGTATAAAAATAATTGGTGTTGAGTTCAACATTTTTCCCAAAATCATTGGAATAACTAATTCCTCCCAAATACGACTGAGTAATTCCTCTGCCTGAGCCAAGTCTGACTCCACTCGAACGAGATCTCGAACTTCCCATATTATCAAATATCTCATTCATAGAAAATCCAACGGAATTGATATTGTTTGACGAACCTAAAATGTTTAAACGTGAATTTCCTTTGAAATGATTCAGCATAAAACTCGATTCATATCGATCATCAGAACCATATCCAGCCATGGCTTTCAGCATGATTCCACGATTTTTATCTTCATCTATGGTCAAATTGATGGTTGCATTATTTGAACTTGCTCTTGCGCCCGAAAGTTCTTCTCTTTTGGTTTTTGTATCGGTCACTTGAACTTTATTGATAATTTCTGCTGGCAAGTTTTCCAAAGCAATCGATCCGTCAGTATCAAAAAATGGTTTTCCATTGACCAAAATTTGGTTGACTTCTTTTCCGTTGACTGAAATTTTTCCTTCATCATCGATTTCTACACCTGGCAATTCCTTGAGCAAAGCTTCCACATTGGCGTCTGGACGAACTTTAAAAGATCCGGCATTGAATTCTAAAGTATCGGTTTTAACTCTAATCGGTGGTGAACCAACAATAAGTACACCTTCTAAACTGATGGTCTCTTCTAATTTGACAATTCCCAAATCCTGATTGTCCAAAAGATTTTCAAATGTATGAACATATTCACCTGAAAAATCATCGGTAATCGTTAGAAAAACAGCTTCATCGATTTTTCGAACAGTTAAATCAAATTTTCCTTCTTCATCCGTTTGAGTATAATCGATGATGGTCGAATCTTTTTTGAACGAAAGAAATGCAGTTGCTGATTCTATCGGCAATTCGAAGTTATTATCGACTGCAATTCCGCGGATTGTAACAGTGTTTTGAGCCTTTAAACTTACAATTGAAAAGCAAATTAAAAAGATTTGAAAGAAGTATTTCATGAAAAAAGTTTAGGTAAAATTTGGATCAGACGCCTTTCAAATCATCAATAATCATTCCAGCAGTTTTTTTAGAAGCACCCGAGCCACCTAACTTGATTCTCAATTCTTCATAATCTTTTAGCACTTGAGAGCGTTTGGGTTCGGATAAAATCTTTTCCAATTCAATTTTCAAGTTTTTAGGATTTAATTCACTTTGAATCAATTCCTTCACCACTTCTCTATTCATTATTAAATTGACCAAAGCGATATAATCTATGTATTTTACAACTCTTTTTCCGATTTCATAAGAAATCCAACTTCCTTTGTAGCAAACGACTTCAGGAGTATTGAGCAAAGCAGTTTCCAAAGTTGCTGTTCCAGAAGTTACCAAAGCAGCTTCTGCAGCTCTGATCAAATCATAAGTTTCACCAAAAACAATTTTGACATCATTTCCGGCAATTTGTCGATAAAAACTTTCTTCTTGTGATGGAGCACCAGCTACGACGAATTGATAATCTGGAAAATCTTTGACTATAGAAAGCATAATGGGCAGTTTAACTTTTATTTCTTGCTTTCTACTTCCTGGGAGAAGTGCGATTATTTTTCTTTCATCCAATTGATGAGTCGATTTGAAAGCATCGATGTTTAAATCTTTGAGTTGAATCAATTCATCTAACAATGGATGTCCGACAAAATCAGCTTCATAATCGTATTTTTTGTAGAATTCTTTTTCGAATGGAAGAATTACAAACATTCGATCGACGAACTTTTTAACGATTTTCACTCTGCCAGTTTTCCAAGCCCAGATTTGTGGTGAAATATAATAATAGACTTTAATGCCTAATTTCTTTACGAATTCAGCAATTCTCAAGTTAAATCCTGGATAATCGATAAGAATAACAGCATCTGGTTTCCAAGTTTGTATATCTTTTTTACAGAATGAAATATTTCCGAGTATGGTTTTCAGATTCATAAGAACTTCGACAAATCCCATAAAGGCTAAATCACGGTAATGTTTCACCAATTCACCGCCTTCTCTTTGCATCAAATCACCACCCCAAAAGCGAAATTCAGCGTTTGGGTCTTGATTTTTCAACTCTTTCATCAGGTTTGAACCATGAAGATCCCCTGAAGCTTCTCCTGCAATTATATAATATTTCACTTTAAGTTTGTAACTTTACATTATAAAACAAAGATAGAGATTTGTGATGGAAGAAATTGTAAACAGAGTAGCTAAAAGTCCTTTAGTAACATTTGATTTAGAGAAGTTTTATCCTGAGGGTAAACGTATATTTTTCGATTTAAAGGATTTTTTATTTGAAGAATTTTTATTGAAGGAAAAAGATTTCCGCGAAAAGCTGAAAAATCATGATTGGTCTCAATACAAGGATGCTTATGTAGCTATGGATTGTACGACTGATGCCATTTTGCCTTCTTGGGCATTTCTGTTGGCTGCAACTTATTTACAACCCGTAGCCAAGAGAATTGTAAGAGGAAATTTAGAAGATTTGGAAACGGCTTTGTATCAGGATATAATTTCGAATTTAGATACAGCGCCTTATAAAGATAAAAAAATCATCATTACTGGTTGTAGCAACAAGCCAGTGCCAGATGCTGCATACATTCAGCTCATCGAAAAGCTTCAGCCCGAAGCCGATAGCTTGATGTTTGGTGAAGCTTGCAGTACAGTGCCTTTAATTAAAAATAAGAAGTAAATTAATTGTTTGGTGTTTTAATAAAAGAAGCCGTTTCTGTGAGAAACGGCTTCAACATTTTTAAGCTATATGTGATTACATAATTGCTTTTAATTTTTCTTCTAATTGCTCTTTAGGAACAACTCCAACCACTTTATCTACAACTTCACCATCTTTAAAAAACAGTATGGTAGGAATGTTTCTAATTCCGTAATCTGCAGCGATTTGTTGATTGTTATCTACATCAACTTTAGCAACAACTGCTTTACCTTCATAATCTTTAGCCAACTCTTCAACTATAGGTCCAACCATTCTACATGGACCACACCAAGTTGCCCAAAAGTCAACCATTGCTGGTTTTCCTGATTTTATTACATCCTCCTCAAAAGACGCATCCGTAACTTCAAGTGCCATTTTCTGTGTATTTTTTATTTATTAAACATTTCAAAAATAAGTCATTTTTTAATATTACTCAGGTATTGTCAATAGGAATTATCAATAAACTAATAATAAATTGAAATCCAATGTTCAACCTTCTTATTTTCAGATTTAATTCAAATTTACCTTTAAATGACTGATCGATCTTAGCTCTTTCAACAATTCTTTGTTGATATCCACCTTAGCTTTGTGCGATGTCATCCCCAATTTTGTTTTGGTAGATTTATCTTTGACTATTACTGAAAGTTTCTTTTCTCCTTCATGTTTCATCAATATTTGAACCAAATCACTTACCAAAGCATCCGTCAAATGAGCAATGTCCAAACTTATGACTATTTTTTTAGCCATATCATCCAAAACATCACTCAACAATTGCATACGCATGATATTTACATAAACCCTACCTCCAGTCACTCTACCTTCTTTATCCTTCCAAATTCTTTCAGTCACTTTCAGTCGAATTCCCACCATCATATTGACTTGCAAAAGATGTTTGAACCTCAAATAATCTTCGCCGAACAATGTAAATTCATAAGAATCAACATAATCCTCCAAAGTCATAATCCCAAACTCTCTTCCGTCTCGGTTCGATATTCTATGCTGAACATCTGTGATTATACCTGCGACATTGAATTCTTTATCAATGAGTTGTCTTTCATTTTCTTTTAATTGTTTCAAATTGATCGATCTAAAGAATTTCAATTCATCCTTGAATTCATCCAATGGATGAGCAGAAATATAAATTCCTACAACTTCTTTTTCTCGATTTAACTTTTGAATGGAACTCCAAGGTTGACAATTTGGTAAATGAGGTCTGACAATTTCGATTTCCTCTGTCATATCGCCAAACAAAGATGCTTGAGCATTGTTTTCTGAAATTTGAAAAGCAGATCCATATCGAATCAACTTCTCCAAATTAGTAGTTCCGTCTTCTTCGTATAAAAATTGTGCTCTATGAATTTCAAATGCATCAAATGCACCCGCAAGTGCCAAATTCTCCAAAGTTCTTTTGTTGACTTGCTGTAAATCTACTCTTTGGACGAATTCGAAAATAGATTCAAACTTCCCATTTTCATTTCTTTCTTTGATAATCGTTTCCACAGCATTGCTTCCTACACCTTTGATAGCGCCCATTCCGAAGCGAATCGCACCTTCATCATTTACAGAAAACGAATAAGAACTCTCATTGACATCTGGACCTAAAACAGGAATTCCAATCGAACGACATTCTTCCATAAAGAAAGTAATATCCTTTATGTTTTTCATGTTGTTGCTCAATACCGCAGCCATAAATTCAGCGGGATAATGCGCCTTCAGATAACCTGTATGAAATGCAATCAGCGCATAACAAGTCGAGTGAGATTTGTTGAACGCATATGAAGCAAAGGCCTCCCAGTCGTGCCAAATTTTCTCTAATTTATCGACCGGATGATTGTTTGACTTTCCACCTTCGATAAATTTAGGTTTCATTTCATCCAGTACATCCTTCATCTTTTTCCCCATGGCTTTTCTCAACTGATCTGCTTCACCTTTAGTGAAATTGGCCAATTTTTGAGAAAGTAACATCACCTGCTCCTGATAAACCGTAATTCCATAAGTTTCAGCCAAATGTTCTTCCATGGCCGGCAAATCGTATTCGATTTCCTCTCGACCATGTTTTCGGTCAATGAAATTTGGAATGTATTGCAAAGGTCCTGGTCTATACAAAGCGTTCATAGCAATTAAGTCGTCGAATTTATCTGGCTTCAATTCGCGCAGATGCTTTTGCATTCCAGGAGATTCATATTGGAAAATCCCGACTGTTTCTGCTCTTTGGAACAATTCGTAAGTTTTCACATCATCCAATGGGATATCATCAGGAACAATTTTCACTCCGTGATTTTGTTCGATCAATTCAATGGCATCATTGATAATGGTCAAAGTTCTCAGACCCAAGAAGTCCATTTTCAACAAACCAGCATTCTCTACAACTGAGTTATCATATTGTGTAATCAACAATTCCTCATCCTTCGCTACTGCAACTGGTACGAGTTCTCGTATATCTTTTGGAGTGATGATCACACCACAGGCATGTACACCTGTATTTCGCAAAGAACCTTCAATTACTTTGGCTTGTTGTAAAGTTTTTCCTTCCAAAGAATCTTGTTCGGCCAATTGCTTCAATTCCATTGCATCGTTATATTGTTCAGCAACCAAACTTTCTTTCAAATCCTTTTCAGTCAAATTGAACAATTTATTCAATTTGATATGAGATTTTTTGGAGAGACGATCGGTATCTTGCAAAGGTAAATCCAACACTCTACCAGTATCTCTAATGGCCGATTTTCCAGCCATAGTACCATAAGTAATGATTTGAGCTACCTGATTTTTACCATATTTATCGACCACCCATTGAATGATTTTATCCCTTCCTCTATCGTCGAAGTCTATATCGATATCCGGCAAAGAAACACGGTCTGGATTTAAAAAACGCTCAAAAAGTAAGTTGTACTTGATCGGGTCAACGTTTGTAATTCCTGTGCAATATGCAACGGCGGATCCTGCAGCAGAACCACGACCTGGACCAACGGAAACTCCCATTTTTCTAGCTTGTGAAGTAAAGTCCTGAACAATTAAGAAATATCCTGGATAACCAGTTCGTTCAATGGTATCTAATTCGAAATCCAAACGTTCACGGATTTCATCTGTAATTTCTCCATACCTTTTTTTTGCTCCTTCATAAGTGATGTGTCTCAAATAAGCCATTTCACCACGTGTACCATTGTCCAATTCATCTTCCGGAGATTTAAATTCCTCTGGAATATCGAATTTCGGTAACATTACATCACTCGCTAAATCGTAAGGTTCTATTTTTTCTAAAAATTCAGAAAGATTTTCTATCGCCTGTGGTAAGTCATGAAAGATGGAACGCATTTGATCCTGACTTTTGAAATAAAATTCATCGTTAGGAAAACCAAAACGCTTGCCTCTTCCTCTACCGATTGGTGTATCTTTTTTCTCTCCATCTCTTACACACAATAGGATATCGTGTGCTTCAGAATCTTCTTTATTGATATAAAAAGTATTGTTTTGGGCAATTACTTTTACGCCGTATTTCTCTGCGAATCTTAGTAAAACTTGATTCACATGTTCCTCTTCTGGCAATCCATGTCGAATCAATTCAACATAAAAATCATCACCAAATAACTCATGCCACCAAACAAATGCTTCCTCGGCTTGAACTTCTCCAACATTTAAAATCAAATTTGGAATTTCTCCATTCAATCCACCGGTCAGAGCGATTAAATTTTCTTTGTATTCAGCGATTACTTCTTTTCCAACCCTTGGATAACCTGCATAAAATCCATCGATATAACCCACCGATGAGATTTTAGAAAGATTTTGGAAACCTTTTTTATTCTTTGCTATCAATAATTGAACAAATCTTCTGTCAGGGTTGTCTTTAGTAAATTTCTTTTGTTGATAATTCTCTGCTACATAAATTTCACATCCAATAATCGGTACAATTGGTTTTTCTAATTTAGAATTGGCTGCTTTTACTTCTTGAACAAATTTGAAAGATCCCATCAAATTCCCTGTATCGGTTATACCAACAGCTGGCATATTTTCTTCAATGGCTTTCTGAACAAGCGATTTAATAGAAGTAGTCGCGCTTAAAACAGAAAATGAAGTATGGTTATGAAAGTGAAAATAAGTCGCTTGAGTAACAGCTTTAGCAGTTTCATCCAATAACTTTTTCTTCGAATCAGTTGCTTTTTGATAATCCTCAACTTGAGACTCAATTACAATATCGAAAGGTTGAAATTGTTCGGTATTGAATTCTTTAAAAGCGATGTATTCTTCTTCTGTGAGTAGTAATTTTTCTTTAGGAATAACTCCCAAACGAATCAATTCCATAAACGAACGTGCAGTAGCGTTAACGTCGGCAGAAGCATTGTGAGCTTCATCGAATCGATTTCCAAACAAAACTTCATGCAATTCGCTCAATGTTGGAGTTTTGAATCCACCACCTCTACCACCGGGCAACTCACAGAAATCGGTTGATAGCAACATAGTGTCTGCTATGGGCAAGTCGATTTCAGTATAATCCAAGCCTTCTCTTACGAATTCTGCACCGAGAATTCCTTGGTCGAAACTCAAATTATGGCCCGATAAAACTTCAGCTTTTGCTAGTACTTTTCTAAATTCCTTAATCACCTTACTCAACTCATGACCTTCAGCAATTGCTTTTTCAGTGGTAATTCCATGAATTTGAGCAGCATTAAAGGGAATGTCATATCCATCAGGCTTGACGATATAACTCGCATTTTCTATAAGTCTTCCCTTTTTGTCATGAAGTTGCCAAGCAATCTGAACCATTCTTGGCCAGTTTTCAGTATCCGTTGGTGGTGCTGAAAAATCCTTTGGAATACCTGTAGTCTCGGTATCGTAAATTAGAAACATACTCGTGAAATTATTAGTTAGTGTTTTGAATCTTGAAAGTTACAAAATTCAAGTTGGAAAATAGGAATTGACTTATGAACAATGCTTACAAACCTTTGTGTGCAAAGGGATTAAAGTTTTAATTCTTATTTTTCTCGATGACCTTCAACCACCAAAACCATTTCTCCTTTTAGGTTTCT
>DEQC01000032.1:11883-19029 GCA_002359055.1 Flavobacteriales bacterium UBA3376
TGATTTCTCTCGACAAACTTGCTTTTCTTTCTTCACCAAAAAATTCTGCCAAATCCTTTAAAGTTCGAGTGATTTTATGAGGTGATTCGTAAAAAATCATGGTTCGCTTTTCCTCTTTCAATTCATTCAATTTGGTTTGTCTTCCCTTTTTAACAGGTAAAAATCCGACAAAAATAAATTCATTCGATGTCAAGCCAGAAACGGTCAAAGCTGGAACAAATGCAGTTGCTCCGGGAAGAGCTATGATTTCGATTTGATTTTCTATACAAGCTTTTGCCAACAAATATCCTGGATCTGAAATTCCTGGTGAACCCGCATCACTGATCAAAGCATAGGTTTTTCCTTGTTTAAGTTGTTCGACGATTTCATCTGTGACTTTATGTTCGTTGTGTGCGTGATAAGAACGCATGGGAGTTGAAATTTCAAAATGTTTCAAAAGCACACCACTATTTCGCGTATCTTCGGCCAGAATCAAATCAGATGATTTCAAGGTTTCTACGGCTCGATAAGTCATATCGCTAAGATTACCGATTGGTGTTGGAACTAAGAAGAGTTTTCCAGACATTTTGAATGATTTAAAAAAAGGTGAATTTTATACTTTTCAAATTCACCTTTTATAATTGTAATTATTTAATCTTTTCTGAAAGTTCCATCATTTTGTTGATAGACTTTTCAGCTTTTATTCTCAATTCTTCATCGATTTGAATTTCTGGCAATTCATACTTCATACAAAGATATATTTTCTCTAAGGTATTTCTTTTCATGAAAAAACACTCGCTACAATTACAGCTTTCATCTTGTACAAGTGCTGGAATTAGCTTTTTATTGGGAGCCAATTTTTTCATTTCATGAATGATTCCTTCTTCGGTTGCCACTATGAATTCCTGTGCGTCATCAGTTGCAACATAATCCAACAATCTCGAAGTCGATCCTACAAAATCTGCTGCTTGCAAAATAGGCTCTTCTGATTCTGGATGAGCAATCAATTTAGCATTTGGATTTTCTGCCAACTGTTTAGCGATTCTTTCCAAAGAGAAAGCTTCGTGAACATAGCAAGCTCCGTCCCATAAAATCATATCTCGGTTGCACACTCGATTCAAATATTTCCCTAAATTTCTATCAGGTGCAAAGATTATTTCCTGATCTTTTGGTAAAGAATCTATGATGTGTTTAGCATTAGACGAAGTACAAATGATATCGCTTTCGGCTTTTACACCTGCGTCGCAATTGATATAACTCACAACGATAGCTTCAGGATGTTTGGCTCTCAATTCACGCAAACCTTCACCTGTACATGAATCAGCCAAAGAACAACCCGCCAACAAATCTGGTAAAACTACTTTTTTCGTTGGATTTAAAATTTTTGCTGCTTCAGCCATGAAGTGAACTCCACAAAAAACGATCATATCGGCATCGGTATTCATTGCCGCTCTCGCCAACTGTAAACTATCGCCCAAGAAATCAGAAAGGTCTTGAATTTCAGGCGTTTGATAATAATGAGCGAGAATCACTGCGTTTTTTTCTTTGCGTAAACGATTGATTTCTTCAATCAAGTCAATTCCTTCAGGAATCTCCATATCTAAATATCCAAGTTTGGATAATTTTGTTTTTGCTTCGTCTAATTTTGTTATAGTTTCCATTGATAAAAAATTATAATCTATTCGTATAAATCAACATTCATTCCACTCATCTAACTTTCAGAGATTTACACTTTAAAACCATTGCACCTATGGATTCAATCAAACTTTTCATCCATACAGTTCACGTTTGAAGTTGGCAAAGATAACAAAACTAAAACTTAACTCAATAAACAACAGAGTTTTCTGTAGCAATAAATCAATTGTTCGATTCAAACTTTCAATAATATGTGGATAAATCATTCAAAGACTTTTGACATTTATACTCATTCACTATTGAAATCTATTAACTTTGCCCAAACCTTTCAGAAATGCAACAAAAAGAAAATTTTTTACTTAAAGCTTATGAATTAGGAATTATCAAATTTGGTAATTTCACTTTAAAAAGTGGTGTAGAATCCCCTTTTTATGTTGATTTAAGACCTCTTTCTTCCAGTCCTCAATTGCTGAAAACATTGGCAAACAATCTATTAGATTTGGTTGAAGAAAAGCCGTATGATTTAATTTGCGGTGTGCCTTATGCTGCTTTGCCAATGGGAACTACCATGAGTTTAGCGAGCGGAATTCCGTTGATTATCAAAAGAAAGGAAAATAAAGGTTATGGTACCAAACGAATGGTGGAAGGAGTTTATCACGATGGTCAAAATTGTTTGTTAGTAGAGGATGTAATTACGAGTGGTAAAAGTCTGGAAGAAACCATAGAGGAAATTGAACGCGAAAATCTTGTAGTTACTGATATTGTTGTGGTTTTGGACAGAGAACAAGGCGGAATTGAAAGGTTGAAAAACAAAGGATACAATGTGCATACTTTGTTTACGATCAATGAAGTTGTAGAGATTTTGAATCGATACCATCGATTGAGTGATGCAGAAATGGCAAGGGTTAAGAACTTTATCAACAATCCACCCGATGCACCTCAAGCCGTAAGAATTCCTTTGGAGAAAAAGTCGATTCAACATCCGATTGGAAAAAGATTGGTTGAAATTGCTTTAAAGAAAAAATCGAATTTAATCGTTTCAGCCGATGTCATCACTTCGACTGAGTTGATCAATCTCGCGAATGAAGTCGGACCACATATAGTTGCACTAAAAACGCATATCGATATCATCAAAGACTTTAGTTTAGATTTGATTGAACAATTGAAAAGTTTGGCCAAAGAGCATAATTTTTTATTGTTCGAGGATAGGAAATTTGCCGATATAGGAAATACTCAAGAACTTCAATTCAAACAAGGAGTTTATCAAATCGCATCTTGGGCCGATATGATAACTTCGCATGTAATTGCAGGTGAAGAGAGCTTAAAGGTTTTTAGCAATACAGGTGTTGTGGGCATAGTCGAAATGTCATCTAAGGGAACTTTGACCGATGATTATTATATCGCCAAAGCACTCAATGTAGCGGAATCTTCTTCAAATGTTTTGGGTGTAGTTGCACAAAGAAAAGTTTCAGACAATTTATTGTTGTTCACACCTGGTGTAAATATCAGTTCTGTGGGCGATACCAAAGGTCAGCAATACAATACGCCTGAACGAGTTTTCAAAATGTATCACACCGATTTTATGATTGTTGGAAGAGGAATTTACAAAGCTGCAAATTCAAAAGAAGCTGCTATGGAATATCAAAAAATTGGTTGGAAAGCCTATGAAGAAAGTATGAATTAAACTTTTTAGGTGAATTTTAGCATTTGAAATTGGATGAAATTGACTCATCGATTTCAAATATTAGTACCTTAGCGATATGGAGCAAATTATTTTAGGAATAGATCCAGGGACGAGTGTGACCGGATACGGTTTGATAAAAGTTGAAAAGAAGAAAATGAAATTCCTTCTTTTAGATGAACTTTTATTGCACAAATATGCTTCACATGAACTCAAATTAAAAAAAATATTTGAAAAAACTCTTTCGTTGATCGATACATATCATCCGGATGAAATAGCGATTGAAGCTCCTTTTTATGGGAAAAATGTTCAATCCATGTTGAAACTCGGAAGAGCTCAAGGAGTAGCTATGGCAGCGAGTTTGTACAGAGAAGTCCCTATAACAGAATACGCTCCAAAGAAAATAAAAATGGCTATTACGGGCAACGGAAATGCTTCGAAAGAGCAAGTGGCTGGAATGCTGCAAAGTTTATTGAAAATTGAAAAATTACCCAAAAGGTTGGATTCAACCGATGGATTGGCAGCGGCAGTTTGTCACTTTTTCAATTCAGGAAATGATAAAATTCCAAATTCTTATTCGGGCTGGGACGCATTCCTGAAACAAAATCCCGAGAGAAAAGTTTGAATCGATTTCTAAAAAATAAAAACCCTCAATCACCTAAAATTGAGGGTTTAATTTATAATAAAACTTTAATTAAGATACTTCTTCACGAATTTTAAATCTCATCAAATAATATACTCCCATTGCAATTCCTAACAAAGGCAATAAAAATATCCAATCGTCTATGGGTGCTGGACCCCCTGGATTTGATGGATTCTCTCCTTGTGCTGGTGCTTCATCTCTTTGGAAAAATCCTTGCTCTTCTGCTTGCTCACTCTGTCCGTCAGAAAAGAAATTCTGTGCTTGACCAAAGTTGAAGCTGAGCAATAGGATTGTTAATATGAATAAATTTCTCATCTGTTTAGTTGTTAACTAATTTCTTATTCACCACTTCTCCATCAGCTGTTTTCACAACTACTACTAATATTCCTTTGCCAAATAAGTGGTTAGGAACTTGCCAGTTTTCAACATTAATATTGTTGGTTTGATAAACCGAAACTCCGTTCAAATCATAAATTTCAACATCGCTCAACAATTGATTCTCTGCAGCAATTTGAATGTGGTTTTCATTTTGGTAAATGACTACATTCGATAAAGTCGCTTTGTTTTCTGAAGCTTTAATTGATCGTTTGTAGAAAATCTCAAATCTATCATTGAATTCACCTGCAAAAGTTTTGAAAGTGAAATCCGATTGTGTCAATTCATGAACAATTCCCGTTTGGAAATCTCTGATGAAAATCTTTTGTCCATCGGCAAAAACGCCTTCTTTGTCATAAATTGAAATTGTATAAATGCCTGGAGCAAATGCTTTGTATCCTAATTTGATTTTATCATTGACATCAAAGCTTGATTTTCCTTGGATTTTTAATTGATGCTCATCGACCAAAGTGTAGATATCATCTGAACCTCCAGTGATTTTACTATCGTCTTTTGCAAAATCATCATTTCCTCCATCGAAATAAACCACGGCGTTCATGACAGTTGCGCCGTTTGGCGTGTTCAAAGTCATCCAATATCGATCCAAAGAAATTGAATCTTCAAGTGGATTGGCATCATTAGTTCTTCCTAAAAAATTAATTGCACCTAAAGTATTTCTTTGGTCGTTATTGAAGGTATAAGAATTGGCTCCTGATTTTAATCGAAGCATGAACGCGTTTCCAACAGCAAGATTTTTCGTTGGGACTTTACCTTCATATTCATCTGAATTTTCATAAGCAATTGCAGCAGTTCCTGTCCCGCAAAATGCATTGAATTTTGCATAATTATCTCCTGAATAATCATCGCCTTGTTGATAAATCGCTTCATTGCCTCGGTTGTCCCAGAATAGGAAAGTCGATTCGATGTTCGCACTATTATCGTTGTAGAACTGAACCAAATCCAATTGCGATGGATAAGGATTTCCTGCCAATTGGAAGCGAGTATTTCCATTGGTTAAACCTGAAACGTTAATGGTTCCGTTGTGTGGTTCACCCACAAAAAAAGCGGTCGGGTCTGCTATAACATCTTGATTTTCTTCAATGGCTTGACCGATTCCTGCACCTAAATATTCACCTTCAAAGAAATCGAAATAATTCGTTTCCTCATTGTATTTCTGAGCTAAATAATCATTTGTTTCAAATAATTCTTTAATATTTTGATCTTTAACCGGTGAAATCACAAAGTTGTATTGATTTCTTTCTGCTGAGAAAGTGAAGTTTTTCTCAACTTTAATTTTTCCGAAATTAACTGCATCTTCATCTTGAATTAGATTGGCATTATGACCTAAAATCAACTCTCCATTTTCTTCGATTTGTATTCCTTTTCTTGCTGCTACATAATATGAGTTTGACAAATCATTGGACGATGGAATCTTTAAAGTACCTGTCGAAGTAATGTTTAATATATTCTCGACTCTGAAGTTCATACCTCCAGTCGTTTTATTTCGACCTGAGATTATTATATTTTGATAAATTGGCAGTACCCTGATAGAAGTATTTGAATCACCTGTAAATTCAATCGTCCCCGCAGTGATATTATAACTTCCACCCATACGCGGCTGTGTTCCTCCTGTTCCAATAATTAATTTGCCACCATCCATATTGAAATTCACATCATTCAAAGTGGTTGGACCGAGGTTATTACCACTGAAATCAACGATAGGATTTCCTGTGATAGTTACTGAGCCTTGAGCAATGGTATCAATGACATAAAAGTTGATAGCATTTTGAGGAGTTTTAATTCCTTCTCCTGATAAAATCAAATGATAATATTCTTTTCCGCTGCTTATTCTTTGGTTTTCAACTGCATAATATTCAATGGTACTTCCTTCATCAATTTGAAATTTATCGCTATTAACAATAGCACTTCCACCACCAAACAATCCGTCTGTAAAACTTGTTCGCAAGGTACCACCATCTTTGACTACAATCATTCCGTCAGCTGTATTAACAATTCTCATATCGGTGATATCCAACACTCCATAAATATCCAAATTATTGGAATTTCTCGTGAAGGTATTTGGCATGAAGGTATTTGGATTATCTACACTATGACTTTGAATGGTAATATGAGCTGTGGATGGGACTTCGATGTTTTGAACCCTCAATAAATTGTGAGCAATATTTAGAGTTAAATTGCCAAACTTCCCTAAAGTTGCTGTTCTAATCCCATCGCCAAGAAAAAACTTACCATTGCTTGAATGAGTAATTTTTAATGTGCCATTCCCCTGAATTCCACTCGCAAAAATGATATCTTTGGTTCCCTTAAGTTCCAAATTAAAATCACCATCGATTTCCAATATAGAATTGAAATGAGCGTTGTTAGTCGTTGATCCAAAATCATCTATATCAGTAGAAATTCTGAAAATAGGAACATCATTTTCATTCATTCTACGCATCAAAAATTCATATCCTGTAAAATAAGGTGCAACATCAGCTTTCCAATCACATACTGCATCATTTTCAAAGGTGAACAAACCCTCGTCTGCATCTAAATAATATTTTACAAAATCATTTTGAGCAGATTGAACGGTTAACTTTCCTCCGGTTTCGATAAGTGCAAATGCACTCCCTTCTTGAGCATGTCCAATTCCGTTGACAATGAACTCGCCACCATCTTTTACATACAATCCAAAGATGGATCCATGAACTACAAAGTTAAAATCGCGGATTTCTAAAGCGCCATAAATTTCTGTGTTTCTCAATTTAATTCCTGAGGAATTCAATAAAACAGTATCATTTGATTGAATGATAACTTGTGTAGCCAATTCGTT
>DEQC01000026.1:0-14657 GCA_002359055.1 Flavobacteriales bacterium UBA3376
GAATTGGCGAGTGAGAGAAATCGAAAAATTCTAAAACCAACCATTGAGCTACTCGCAGGTATTCCATCGGTTGTTTATGGTTTTTTCGGATTGGTAGTTTTGGTTCCTATTGTTCAGAAAGCATTTGATATTCCTGTGGGTGAAACTGCATTTACTGGTAGTTTGGTTTTGGCCATTATGGCATTGCCAACGATTATTACAGTAGCAGAAGATTCGATGAGAAGTACACCAAGAGCGATGCGTGAAGCGAGTTTGGCTTTGGGTGCTACACAATGGCAAACGATCTATAAAGTCGTAATACCTTATTCAGCATCAGGAATTTCAGCTGCAGTAGTTTTAGGAATTGGTCGAGCGATTGGTGAAACCATGGCTGTTTTGATGGTTACTGGTAACGCAGCATTGATGCCAACATCACTGTTTGAACCTGTACGTACAATTCCAGCGACCATTGCTGCAGAATTAGGAGAAGCACCTGTTGGTGGTGTACATTATGAAGCTCTGTTTTTATTGGGGTGTATATTATTTATTTTAACTCTAATCATCAGTATTATAGTTGAAATAACTTCTAAAAAACAAATAAATAACGGCTTATGAAACTAAGTAAAAAAACCAGTCAGAAAATAGCTTTCTTTACTTTAAGAGCTTTGAGTATTTTTGTAGTAGGAATTTTATTCTGGATCCTTGGTTTCATTTTCGTCAACGGAATTGGCGTTATCAATTGGTCTTTCTTAACGACTGCACCTACCGAAGGTATGACACAAGGCGGAATTTTCCCAGCCATAGTTGGTACTTTCCTTTTGGTGGTTGGAAGTATGATATTCGCTTTCCCCATTGGAGTGATGTCTGCTGTTTATACTTATGAATATGCCGGCAACGGAAAATTTGTAAAATTCATCCGAATTATGACCAACAACTTAGCAAGTATTCCTTCGATTGTTTTCGGTCTTTTCGGTATGGCTCTATTTGTTAACAAATTAGGATTTGGAGACTCCATACTCGCAGGTTCATTGACTTTAGGATTATTGACTTTACCATTGATCATTCGAACCACTGAAGAAGCACTTGCTGCCATTCCAAACTCTTACAGAACAGGAAGTATGGCTTTGGGAGCAACTAAATTACAAACGATTTACAGAGTTATTTTACCAGCAGCATTTGGAAATATCATTACTGGACTTATACTTTCGATTGGACGAGTTTCGGGTGAGACTGCTCCTATTCTTTTTACTGTAGCAGCTTATTTCCTTCCAAAACTTCCTACAAGTATGTACGATCAAGTGATGGCTTTGCCTTATCACCTATATGTAATCGTTACAAGTGGAACGGATTTGGAAGCCTCAAGACCTATTGCATATGGAACTGCTTTAGTTCTAATAGCGATCGTTTTGGTAATGAATTTATTGGCTGGATTTATCAGAAATAGATTCAACCGTAAAAATAAAGTAAACTAATAAAAATGATTGAAGCTAAAAATATAAATTTCTATTACGATAATTTTCATGCGTTGAAAAACATCAACATGAAAATGAAAGCCAATACTGTAACTGCTTTTATTGGCCCTTCTGGTTGTGGTAAATCGACTTTCTTACGATTGTTCAACCGAATGAATGATTTGATTCCAGGTACTAAATTGGAAGGTGAATGCCTCATTGAAGGAAAAAATATCTATGACAAAAATGTTCAAATCGATGATTTGAGAAAAAATGTAGGAATGGTTTTCCAAAAACCTAATCCATTTCCAAAATCCATATTCGAAAATGTTGCTTATGGATTGAGAGTGAATGGAATGGGCGATAAAAAATTCATAGCCGAAAGAGTTGAAAAATCTTTAAGAGATGCAGCACTTTGGGATGAAGTGAAGGATAAATTGAAAAAATCAGCTTTCGAATTATCGGGTGGTCAACAACAGCGTTTATGTATTGCAAGAGCTTTGGCAGTTTCACCCTCTATTTTATTGATGGATGAACCCGCTTCTGCTTTAGACCCTATTTCGACTTCCAAAATCGAAGAGTTGATTTATAAATTAAAAGAAGATTATACCATAGTGATCGTTACTCACAATATGCAACAAGCAGCTCGTGTAAGTGATAATACAGGTTTCTTCATGTTGGGTGAATTGATTGAATTTAGCGATACAAAAAAGATGTTTTTGAATCCTGAAAACGAACAAACACAAAACTATATCACTGGAAGATTTGGATAATAAATATCCATTTTTCACTAAAATTCACGATATTTAATCAATTAAAGTCGATTATGAAACATACAGAAAAAGAAATTTTATTATTAAAAGAGCAAATCAACGATATGTGGAGTTTGGTGATTTCTCAATTAGAAAAAGCTAAACAATCATTTCTGACCGGTGATGTTGAACTTGCTCGAGAAATTGTGAGCAGAGAAAAGAGAGTCAATGTTTACGAACTGAAAATAGATAATGATTGTGAAAACTTTATCGCTCTTTACAATCCTGTTGCCATTGACCTGAGATTTGTTCTTTCTCTTATCAAAATTAGTTCTGCTTTAGAGAGAATTGGAGATTTCGCAGAAGGTTTCGCCAAATTCGTTATAGATGAAGATTGTAACAATATTGACCCTGAACTGATCGATCAATTGAAAATCGAGAAAATGTTCGATACCATCATCGGTATGCTATATGACTGTTACGTCACTTTAGAATCTGAAAACACAAAAATCTCTGGAAAAATTTTAGCGAGAGATGAAATTGTAAATAAAATCTACTTGAAATCAATTGGTGTTTTATCTGAATATTGCAAAGCCAATCCTGACTTTATCAATTGTGGATTCAAAGTATTTTTATTGATTCGTAAATTAGAACGCGTGGGAGATCATTGTAGCAATATAGTTGAGGAAATCGTATTCTATATAGATGCAAAAATTCTTAAACACGGAAATTTAAAAATTGACTAATATATCTTAGAAGTTGTCATAAATTTAATATGACTTTATAAAAATGATGGAAAAAATTTTAGTAGTTGACGACGACCGCAGCATTTGTGAAATCATTGAATTCAACTTAAAAAACGAAGGTTTCGATGTAGAAAGTGTTCATTCGGCTGAAGACGCTTTGCAAATCATCGAAAATCAATACAAACTAATCATATTGGATATCATGATGGGTGGAATGTCTGGCTATAGAATGGCTGAAAAGTTGAGAAATAAAAACAACAATACGCCGATTATTTTTCTAACTGCCAAAGATACCGAAAATGATATTTTGACTGGATTTTCAGTGGGAGCTGATGATTATATTTCAAAACCATTTTCTATCAAAGAACTCATTGCGAGAATCAAAGCTGTGATCAAAAGAAATTCGATCAAAGAAGATGAAACACCTAATAAACATGTGATTTTCAAAGATTTTATCATCGATCATCAATTGAAGGAAGTCATCATCGAAAACGAAAAAATCGCTTTTACCAAAACTGAATTTGAAATTTTGGCTCTGCTGGTAAAATCTCCTGAAACCATGTTTACAAGAGAAGAAATCATAAATGGTGCTTGGGACGAAAATACTCACATAACCGATAGAACTGTTGATGTTCATATATCAAGATTAAGAAAAAAGTTGGGCAAATATGCTCCACTGATTACTAATCGAACTGGTTTTGGATATCGATTTGATATCGATAACTTTACGAAATGAAACTGAATTTTAAACAAAAACTGTTTTTTTACTTTTCTCTTGTATTTGCATTTTTTACCATAAGTGTAATTGTTTTTCAACAAATCAATGATAAAAAGCAAAAAAAGGAAGTTCTTGTTGAGAAATTAGATATTTATTCAGATTTCATTCATTCATTTATTCAAAAAAATAAATCCCAGCTTGACATTTCGGTAGAAAGTTCGTTGGCTACTCTACCCGATGATATTCGATTGAGCATTTTAAACAAACAAGGAGAAATCCTTTATGACAATTCGATTGAAGATGTTTCAAAATTAGAAAATCACTCGAACCGCCACGAAATCATCAACGCCAAGAATACTGGATCCGGCTTCGATGTGAGAGAATCTAAATCCATAGGTGATCCATACCTTTATTACGCCAAGAGTTACGACGATTATTTTGTAAGAGTCGCCCTACCCTATGATATAAAAACAAAAAAAGTGTTAGAAGCGGATAATTATTTCATCTATTTCATCATTTTACTATTTACCATAACACTTTTTTTGATCAATACCATTACCAATAACTTTGGAAAATCCATTAAACAACTGAGAGATTTTGCATTTTCTGTTGATAAAGAAACAATCAGTTCACTCAACTTCCCTCATGACGAATTGGGAGAAATAGGTATTAAAATCACTGAAAATTATAACAAACTGAAAGAGAGTCAAAAGGAATTGATACTCGAAAGAGAAAAACTTTTGCAGCATATACATAGTTCTGAAGAAGGAATTTGTTTTTTCTCAGAAAATAATGAAGTGATTTTTTTCAATGGATTGTTTGTTCAGTACCTCAATACTATTACAGAAGATTCTTCAAATGATCCGAGCATTATTTTTAGCGATAAAAACTTTAAGAAAATCAATAAATTCTTAGAATCTAAAGAAAATAATTACCTCGAATATAAAATCAGCAAACAAGGAAAAAACTTCTCGATTCGAGTTGTAATTCTTCAAAACAATAGCTTCGAAATCATCATCAATGATATCACTACTCAAGAGAAAACAAGATTGCTCAAACAAGAAATGACGAGCAACATTGCGCATGAATTGAGAACTCCATTGACCAGTATCAGAGGATATTTAGAAACGGTGATCGAACAGGATTTGGATGAATTGAAAAGGAATTATTTCCTCAAACAAGCACATCATCAAACTGTCGTTTTATCGGACATAGTCAAAGAAATGAGTTTGATCACTAAAATGGATGAAGCACCTCAAACTTTCCCATTGGAAGAAGTCAATTTGCATCAATTATTGAAAACTCTGAAAAGAGATTTATCGATTTCACTCGAAGAAAACGAAAGTAAATTGCACTGGAAAATTCCTAAAAATTTAAATATAAATGCCAATAAAAACCTCGTTTATTCGATTTTTAGAAATTTAACTGAGAATTCAATTAGATATGCTGGCAAAGGGAAAAGTATAGAAATCCACCTGATCAACGAAGACAAAGAATTCTATTATTTTAACTTTTTTGATAATGGCCCAGGAATTTCAGATGAAAAACATTTCAATCGAATTTTCGAAAGATTTTATCGAATCAATGAAGGACGAACGCGCGACACAGGAGGCACTGGACTTGGACTTTCAATCGTAAAAAATGCTGTCAATTTCCACAAAGGAAAGATCACTGTGAAAAATCGAAAAGAAGGTGGACTTGAATTTTTATTCAGTTTGAAAAAATAAAACTTAATTTTTGGCACAATTCATGAGATTCATAATGTACTTAAACAATTTATTATGAACTTATTGAAAAATTTAATCAGCATTTCCATTTTAGGTGCATTTCTCTCACTTAGCAGTTGTGACAAAGAAAAAATTGTACCCGCTCAAGAATTCCCAAGCGAAATCGAAACTTATGTATCCAATCATTTTCCATCCAATAAAATCATTCAAGTCGTAGAAGATCAAGATGGACTTTCTAAAACTTATGATGTAATTTTAGATGGAAATATCAATTTAGAATTCAATAATAAAATGGAAATTATTGAAATCGATGCCAACAATCAGTTGCCTGAGAGTGTCATTCCGGATAAAATTAAAACTTATGTCAACGAAAACTTTCCAAACAATACAATTACTGATTGGAAAATTGATGATAAAAACCAAGAAATTAAATTGGACAGTGGTTTGGAAATTAAATTTTCGATGGATGGTGATTTGATTAGAATCGATAATTAATAGAATTTTCTCTTATCCCCCAATCATAAGCATTTACTATTTTGCGAAACTCTTAATTGTAACATCTTTTGTTACATTAAGAGTTTTTTTGTATATTTGAGCTATGAACAACACAAGATTTGCTACCAACATTCACATACTTACCTTATTGGCAAAGTTTCCAGACGAGTGGCTGAGTTCAGATTTCATTTCAAAAAGTATTCAAATCAATGCAGTAATGGTCAGAAAAGAATTGAGTCTTCTACAAAACATAGGATGGATTTCGACCAAAAAAGGAAAAGAAGGAGGCTCAAAGCTACAAGTCAAAAGTGAGGAAATCACTTTAGCAGATTTATACATTGCTATAAAAAGTTCGAATGTTTTAGGAAAGAAAAACGAATGTGAAGGCAGTGATTGTCCAATTGGTGAACAAATCAATCAAGAACTCGAAAAATTATTTCAAGAAACGGATGAAGCAGTAATTCAATCTTTGAAAAGCAAAAACTTAAAGGATTTTGTAGAACAATTTAATCATGCATAAAATAATTTAAAAATTAACTATGAAAATAGCAATTATTGGTGCCACTGGATTTGTAGGCGAAAATATAGTCAAAGAAGCTGTCAGCAGAGGTTTAGATGTGACAGCGATGGCGAGAAACATCGACAAATTGAACATTGATAATGTCAAAAAAATATCTGTTGATGTATATGACAAAGAAGCGCTCGCAGAAACGTTAAAAGGTTTTGATGTAGTGTTGAGTGCGTTTAATTCAGGTTGGACCAATCCTAATATCTACGATGATTTCATGAAAGGTTCGAGAAATATACAAGATGCAGTGAAAATTGCAGGTGTGAAAAGATTGATAGTCGTAGGTGGCGCGGGAAGTCTTTATGTGGATGAAAACACTCAATTGATAGACACTGATGAATTTCCAGAAGAATTTAAATTGGGAGCTTCAGGTGCGAGGGATTACTTAAATGAATTAAAATCAGAAAAAGATTTGGATTGGGTATTTTTTAGTCCAGCCATTGAAATGAATCCTACTATCAAAACAGGAAGAACTGGAAAATATCGGTTAGGAAAAAATCAACCTGTTTTCAATGAAAACAATCAATCCATCTTGTCGGTTGAAGATTTAGCAGTGGTATTGTTGGATGAAGTAAAAAATCCAAAACATCACCAAGAAAGATTTACAGCAGCTTATTAATTAATAATTTAAAATATGAACAAAATACAAATTGGTACAACAAATATCAAAGTAGCTCCATTCAATTTAGGAGGAAATGTATTTGGATGGACTTTGGACGAGAAGAAATCATTTGAAATATTGGATGCATTTGTAGATGCGGGATTTGAGTTTATCGACACTGCAGATATGTATTCGTATTGGGTAGATGGCGGTGCAGGTGGTCAGTCAGAAACCATCATCGGTAAATGGATGAAAGCAAGAAACAATAGAGATAAAGTTATCATTGCCACAAAAGTTGGAGGTGCTACGGGTGTAAATGAAGTCGATACCAGCCGAAAACACATTTTAGAAACCGTAGAAAAATCTTTGAAAAGATTGCAATCCGATTATATCGATATTTATTATACGCATTACGATGATGAGAAAACTCCTATTGAAGAAACTTTGAGCGCTTATGATGAATTAATCAAACAAGGAAAAGTAAGGCATATTGCAGCTTCGAATATTTCTCCAGAAAGATTGAGAGAATCCATGGAAATATCTGAGAAAAACAATTTGCCGAAATATCAAGCTTTGCAACCTTTATACAATTTGGTTGAAAGAGAAGGATACGAAAAAAATTATGCGCCTTTGGTCGAAGAATTTGGTTTGACAGTTTTCCCTTATTATGCATTGGCTTCTGGATTTTTAACTGGAAAATATCGTTCAAAAGATGACTTAACCAAAAGTGTAAGAGGTCAAGGAGTAGCGAATTATTTAAACGATAAAGGTTTAAATATTTTAAAAGCTTTGGATGAATTGGCAGAAAAACACAATGCTGTACCAGCGACGATTTCTTTGGCTTGGCTTAGTGCTCAACCCAATATTGGTGGACCTGTAGCAAGTGCAACAAGCATCGAACAATTGAACCAAATATTAGCTTCGACTAAAATTAATTTAAGTCAAGAAGACTTAGAATTACTGGACAAAGCCAGTAAATAAACTTTAAAAATTTATACAATGAAAATAGAAATATGGAGCGATGTAATTTGTCCGTTTTGTTATATCGGAAAAAGAAATTTTGAAACAGCTCTAAAAGATTTTGATAAAAAAGAAGAATTAGAAATCATCTGGAAAAGTTTTCAGTTAGATCCTCAAATGCCTGATACACCAATAGAATCTTATGTGGATTATTTAGTGAAAAACAAAGGTATGAGCAAAGAGCAAGTTGAAACTATGCTTGAAAATGTTACTAATTCTGCCAAACAAGTTGGTTTGGATTATAATTTTGATCGATCAAAACTCGTCAATACAGCCAAAGCTCATCAATTGATTCAATTCGCTAAAACCAAAGGATTGGACGATGCAATCGAAGAGAAATTATTTTCGGCATTTTTTACTGAAGGCAAAAATATAGCAGACACTGAAACTTTGATTGAATTAGGAAATGCAATTGGACTTGAAAAAGAAGCAATTGAATCTGCTTTAAATGACGAACAATACAAGGATTTGATGAACAAAGACATTCAAGAAGCAAGAGCAATAGGAGTTACAGGTGTTCCTTTCTTTGTATTCAACAGAAAATACGCAGTTTCAGGCGCTCAACCTCCACAAGCATTTTTAGAAACTTTGAAAAAATCTTTCGGAGAATGGAGAGCTGAAAATCCTAAAATAAATTTAGAAATTTCACAAGGTGAATCTTGTGGAATCGATGGAAAATGTGATTAATTCTCATAGGTAATGAACAAATCCATTTCGAATATGAAATGGATTTGTTTATTTTTTAATTTAATTCGAATTATTTAAAAATCTTTCGAATGACTTTTCCAATTTGTGTATAATCCGAATAATTACTGATCGACTTTATCTCATGTAAGCTTTCATCAGCCTCTGTAAATGGATAAATCACTATATAATTGTAGTCAATGAATTGTGCGTTCAGCGTATCGTGCAATTGATTGATATAAAGCGAACGACCGATTTCTCTTCTGTCCATCATTAGAATCAATCCTTCATTTTCACCCATATTATTAGTGATTTTATCGACTTCAGACCAACTATTGATTGGGATTATTTTAGCTTCAATGTTCACACTTTTCACAATTCTCTTCAACACTTTGACAATATCTGGAAACGCATAAAACTCCATCACAGCACCAGCATTTCGAGCCAAATTCCAAACACGCAGCAAAGCATGGAAAAATCCTGCTTGAGTCTCGGCATTTTTTGAAATAAATACCAAGTGTTTTTTAACCGTTGAAATCGGTTGAACGGCGTGATAAATCAATAAATTAATTTGCGTATTATGAATATGTCCATTGTAAATATTGAAAACGGATGAAGGTGAAAATCCTTTTTGTGCATCTACACCTATGATCAAATCGGTTATGTTTTGTTCTTTGATTACGTTTTTTATTCCGTTGATAACATCGCTATCGTATCGAGCAATTGGCGTAAGTTCTACATCCATAGAAGCAGCGTTTTTCACAGCTGTTTCAAGCAATTTCTCCGCATTTTTTATGGAAGATTCATTTTTTTCTTCGTTGATGATATTCAGTCCAAAAATATTTTTCTTGTTGTTTTTATTTTTGACCAGCATGGATAAATTCACAATTTTCTCAGCAGTTTCCATATCATTGATTGCCAACAAGATATTTTCGCTTTCGTCAGATTTCCCTGAAAGTGTATCTTCATTATCCGCAGCAGCCACTTTCTCCGCATTGTTCATAGTTACAAAAGAAGAAACTGTACAAGAAACCAAAATCAACAAGATACTTCCATACAAAACATGTTCATTTAAAAGTCGTATCGGTTCGCCGAATTCATTTTCGGACAAAATCACATTATAACCAACCATCACTGCTGCTAAGGTCGCTGCAGCTGAAGCCGAACTCAATCCGAAAACCAATCCACCTTCCGGCTTTGTCCATCGAAAAGTTTTTTGAGTAGCAACAGCAGCCAAATATTTACCACCAATTGAACAAATCAACATGATAATCGCTACTAAAATCGTCATCCAACTTTTGAAAAATGCTGAAAAGTCGATGATCATTCCTACACTGATCAAAAAGAAAGGTATGAAAATCGCATTTCCAACAAATTCAATTCTATTCATCAAAGATGAAGTCGAAGGAATCAATCGATTCAATGCCAATCCAGCCAAGAAAGCTCCGATGATGGCTTCGACTCCCGCTAATTCAGCAAATAATGAAGCCAAATAAATCATCACCAAAACAAATATATATTGAGAAATCTTGTCCTCAACCGTTTTGAAAAACCATCTTCCAATGATCGGAAAACCTATCAATACCACCAATCCAAAAATCAATACAGATACTCCGAGTTTTATCCAGAACTCCTGCCCTACTTCTCCTTGTGACATTCCTACAACTATTGCCAAAACCAATAAAGCTAAAATATCGGTGATCATAGTTCCTCCAACCATTACATTTACCGAGCGATTTTTAGTAATACCAAATTGATTGAGCAATGGATAGGAAATCAAAGTGTGAGAAGAAAATAAACTCGCAAACAATAAAGAAGTTAGAAAACTAAATCCTAATAAATAATATGCGGAAACGTATCCGAATGCAAAAGGAAAAATAAATGTATATATACCAAATAATAAACTTTTCCATTTGTTCTTTTTGAAATCTCCCATGTCGATTTCAAGTCCCGCCAAAAACATGATATACAACAAACCCGTCGTACCAGTTACAACTATATTGCTATCCCTCGCAAGAATATTTAATCCATGTGGACCAATCACCGCACCAGCTATGATAAGACCTATCAAATGCGGAACTTTGATTTTGTTCAACAAAAGTGGAGCTGCCAATATGATGATCAATAGTATCAAAAATTTCAATACTGGATCTTCTATAGGTAAACTTGTGCTTAAACTTAAAAAATTCATTCAGTGGTTTTTAGTTAGTTATTTTGGTTAGTTCAACAGAAAATTTTGCAGTACACATCCCATTGATGTTGATGCTTCTATAACCATGCAACTTATTGGAAGAAGTACGATTCAAATTAACATTCATATGTACAAATCGAAAAGCAGTTGTATCTGTCGAATAAACCAATTGAATTTCATCATTTACATATTTTCCATCATACACTCGAATCAAATCTCTCTTATTGAAAACTTTCACATAAAGATTCGTCGAATCCTGACCAAATTCCCACATATCAAATCGGGTGTCTCCTATGATATAATCATTGCAATTCGTCTCCACGCAAACAATTTTACTGTTCCATTGACCAAGAATTTCTTCTGGCCAAGCTTTTACAACCAAACTGTCTTTAGAAATTTCATTTTGAACCAAATTCAAACTGTCTCTCATTTTTAACAATGATTGATATTCAGCTTCTTTTTCTTTGAATAATTGTTCTCGTAAATTTAATTCAGCCTCTTTTTTTAAAAGTGCTTCTTCGCGTGGATTGTCGCAGGAAATCAATACAATTAGCAACAAAGCCAAAATGGAAATTGAATTTTTAGGCATAATTCTTTATTTAATGTTGTGAAAGCTGTAAACAACTCAATGCATAGTTGTAAAACTAACAAAAATCCTTTTCTATTTTCAATTAATTTTAAAATTTAATATTAATAAATGTTCAGATTTTGATTGAATTATGAATTAAATGTTCCCCATTTGTTCTATTAAAATTCCTGTATTTTTCTTCACTAAGAAATTTAATAACAACTCTTTAAAATTCAGTTTTATTATAGACCTTTTTGGTTTTATAAATATGTATTTTTCAAATTATAGAAAACAAAAATAGGTTTATTTAAATAAATTCAACCTCTGAACAAAAAGAAATCGCGTTTCAAATGTTCGATTTGATCATCTTTATTGGTCAAAATATAATTCAAAGTTAAATCGGTAAACTCTTTCCCTTTATCTGTTAGTACAAATAAATTATTTTCAATTTTGACCATATTATTTTTCAAAGCAAAATCCACTACTTCATCGGCATAGGATTTCGACCAATTGAAATGCTCTTGTAGATGTTGTAATTCTCTTTCAGAGTCTTCTTGATGATTGTTTAAGTGCAATAAAAATGTTATGAAAGAAATTTCAATTTTTTGTTTTTTCTGCTGAAACATCATTGCAATCAAACCTCTATTTGGAGCAAATAAATAAACCATCAGAAAAATAATTCCCAAAACAGTGGTCATAGAACCCGAAATCGATGCGTCTAAATAATGGGCCAACCAATAGCCTAAAATTGCTGAAATCACTCCAAAAAACATCGAAAGACCAATCATTTTTTTCAAATCATGTGTCAGCAAATATGAAGTTGCCGCAGGTGCTATCATTAATGCCACAACTAAAATCGCCCCCACAGCATCAAAAGCACCAACTATAGTTACGGAGGAAACTGACATCAATCCATAATGAAAAATCAAAGGAGAAATCCCCAAAGAAGCTGCTAAACCTGGATCGAAAGTAGTCACCTTTAACTCTTTGAAAAAGAGCAACAAAAGCACAAAACTTATTGTCAAGATCACACCCATGATCCAAAGTGATTTTGGACCTAAATCAATTCCTGAAATAATCCATCGATCAAATGGTGCAAATACCAATTCACCTACCAAAACAGCATCTATATCCAAATGAATATCACCTGCATTTTTGGTAATTAACAAAACTCCAACACTAAATAACAATGGGAAAATCAAGCCTATGGCAGTATCTTCTTTTACCAAATTGGTTTTTTGAATCATCTCGACCAAAACCACAGTTATCACTCCTGCCAAAGCCGCCAATAAAATCAATAAAGGTGAATTTATATCCTTTGTGATAAAAAATCCTATCACTATTCCCAACAAAATCGAATGGCTAATCGCATCACTGATTAAAGACATTTTTCGCAAAACTAAAAAGACGCCTGGAATCGCGCAAGCCATGGCTACGACTATCGCAATTAGCTGTATTTCTAATTGAGCATTAATCATTTCTATTGTCTTTTTCGTGAAACATTTCTTGGGCTTTATCAAATCCAGTTGGCGTTAAACTCCATTGATTGCCTTTGATTTTGATCCAATCATTTTCGACCATTTCTTTCAATGAAGATTTAGAAATTCCTTTGAAGTCATTTAAAATCCCAATCGAATGTGGATGCGTTATGTCATCATGAGTTTTAGCAATTTTAAACATTAATTTCAAAGTTTTCATCGACTCCAAATTATTTCTGTTCTTATACAATCTAATTTGTCTAAATAAAATCCCTCGGATAGGCGAAAATAAAAATGAAATAAAAACTATGGATGAAGCAACTATAACAATCAAAGGACCTGTTGCTAAATTATCTTCAGTGGCACTGATGGCAGTTCCTAAAACACCGGAAATCGCTCCGAAAATCGCTGCCAAAAAAATCATTTTCCCTAAACTATTGGTCCATTGTCGAGCCGCTGCCGCTGGTGCCAATAACAAAGAACTCATCAATACGACTCCCACTGTTTGTAATCCCAAAATGATAATCAAAACAATGAAAAAACTGATTAAAAGATCGATGAATTTAATGTTGAATCCTAAAGTTTGCGCATAATCCGAATCGAACAACATCAACTTAAACTCTTTCCAAAAAAGGAATAAAACCAACAATGCAAAAATTGTCACTCCTATCATGATAGAAACATCGGAACTCACCAAAGTTGCTGCTTGACCAAACAAATATTTATCTAAACCCGCTTGGTTTGCATCTGGTATTTTTTGAACATAAGTCAACAATAACATTCCAAAACCAAAAAACAAAGATAAAACCAATCCCAAAGCAGTATCAGTTTTCAACTTTGTTTTGTGGGTAATGTTTCGAATCCAATAAGCTCCAATTAAACCAACAATCAAAGCTCCCAAAAGCAATACATGAGATTCTTTGGATTTGGTAATCATAAACGCCAAAACTATTCCTGGCAAAGCTGCATGCGAAATTGCATCTCCCAACAAACTCTGCTTTCTCAATACTGCGAAACTTCCCAACATTCCACTACTCGCTCCTAAAACCATAGTTCCTATGGCTACAGTTCTTAAAGTAGTATCAGAAAACAATTCAATTAATGTATTGACAAACAGCATTTTAACATTTATTTATTAACCGCTACTTTATAATTAATCCCATAAGTTCGGGTCAAATTATCATCGTTAAAAGTCTCTTGTATAGGACCAGTTGCAATTTTTTCTATGTTTAAAAAAGTAACCCAATCGAAATATTCAGGAACAGTTTGCAAATCGTGATGAACAACAATTAAAGTTTTTCCCGCTTTTCTTAGTTCTTTTAATATATTGATAATTGCAATCTCGGTCGTAGCATCAACTCCTTGAAATGGCTCATCCATTATATAAATTTCAGCATTTTGAACCAAAGCTCTCGCCAAAAAAACTCTTTGCTGTTGCCCACCGCTCAATTGACTAATTTGTCTATTTTTAAATGCCAACATATCGACTTTCTCTAAAGCTTCTAAAGCAGATTTCCTTTCATTGATCCCAGGTCGTTTGATCCATCCCAAACGTCCATAAGTTCCCATCATCACAACATCCAAAGCAGTTGTAGGGAAATCCCAATCCACACTACCTTTTTGAGGAACATAAGCCACCAATTTTCTATTTTTCTTATAAGTTTTTCCAAAAACTAAAA
>DEQC01000026.1:14736-15524 GCA_002359055.1 Flavobacteriales bacterium UBA3376
TTCGGACCGACTATTGCCATCATAACTCCCTCGGGTATCTTCAAATCAATGTCCCACAATACGGGTTTATAATCATAAGCAACCGTCAAATCATTGACTTCAATCGCATACTTTCTTTTCTCCATAATCAACTATTTTAAAGCCTCGACTATAGTGTTAATATTGTGTTTGAACATTCCAATATAAGTCCCTTCATCCGTTTCTGGATTTCCTAAAGAATCGCTGAACAACTCTCCACCGATTTTAACTTCATGTCCTTCCTTTTTAACTGCTTCTTGCAAAGCTTCAATATTTCTTCTCGGAACAGAATTCTCAATGAAAATTGCTTTGATTTGATGATCTATAATGAAATTCCTCAATCGCTGAACATCTCTCACACCTGCTTCACTTGTGGTCGAAATCCCTTGCAAACCCATTACTTCAATCCCATATTCTTCTCCCAAATAACTGAACGCATCATGCGCAGTTATCAAAACTCTCTGATTCTCTGGAAGTTCATCGATTTTTTTACGAATATAAATATCTAATTCATCCAATTCCTTTTGGTAATTTTCGTTGTTCACTCGATAATAATCTGCATTTTTACCATCTGCTTCACTCAAAACCTTTGTTACTTGATTGGACAATTCTTTGAAAAGTCCAACATTGAACCAAATATGCGGATCATAATTTCCACCAAAATTCTCAGATTCAATCAATTCACTTTTATCCAAAGTTTCACCCAAAGCAACGGTAATTTTATTTGATTTCATCTTTTCGAAGATATCAACCATTTTGCCTTCCAAATG
>DEQC01000027.1 GCA_002359055.1 Flavobacteriales bacterium UBA3376
GATTAATAGGGGGCTAGACCACTGAGCCTCCATTGTTAAAGGAAACAGTATGATACATTATCAATTCGATTCTTCAAAAATCAAAATATTCTCTATCTTTATCTTTCACCTATAAAAATGAACCCACTCAACTACATATCACAACATTTCCACCCATCCACAACCCCCAACGGCGGTCAGGTAGGCGACCCCGTCCAGTTGATCAACGTGACCAAGACGGAGTATATGTATAAATACAATTCTAAAGAATGGCAGGATGAGTTGGGGCTTAACTTTTATCAGGAAATTATATTATATCAAATAAAGAGAAAGGCAAATAATAACTTTTCTTGATATCAGCTTGGTCTCTTATCTGTATTTTGGTTTGCCTGAAAAACTCCGTTTATAAGAATAAGCTTATTCTTTTCGTCCACACGGTAAAAAATAATATAAGGGTATCTTTTGTGAGGAAGTCCTCTGAAATTTTTATAATACACTTGAAAATGTGGTGTTTGCTTTATTTTTTTAGAGCAAGTTCATAATCCTTAATAAATTCGGCAGCTACTTTTGCAGAAACTTTATTTTTGTAATAAGCTACGGCATCTTTGATATTATCTTTGGCGTAAGCAGAAATAATTACTCTATAAGTCATGTTCCTTTTTAAGTTCCTTCAAAAACTCATCATTGTCCTGATATTCTGATATATTTAGATCTTCTTGTTTGTCAAGAATTTCCTTTTGCTCATCAGAAAGTTCGAAATTTTCCTGTTTCTCTTCAAATTCAGCACCCAAAAGTTCAAGAAATTCCAAGAAAAAAGTCTTTTTGCTGTTTGGGATTGTAACTTTAAATGTGGCCATAATGATGAATTTTTCTTTCTGAATTTAAAACTTCTGTTGATTCAAAAATACGGATATTTTTTTAATGGTAATTTGTAAATCAAGAAAAGTACATAAATAGTTACTAATTGATAGTGAGTTTTTTAAATACTAAAAATGCATCCAAATTCCCCTGAAAAAAAATTCATAACTCGTTCAATCACTGATTTTTCAATCGATCGCTTACGAATTCAATTTTGGTTTTGCCATGTGGTTTCGGGCGCCCATTTTCGTCCAAATTCACCATCGTTATATTTTCAACAGTCAAAATGGTTTCATGCGTCATCTTATTTCTGACTTCACACGTAAGTACCAAAGAAGTCCTACCAAATTTCACTACATCCATCCCGATTTCAATCACATCGCCTTCTCGAGCCGAACTCATGAAATTGATTTCAGACATAAATTTTGTGACCACATGTTTGTTCTCTAATTGAATGATCGTATAAAGCGCAGCCTCTTCATCGATCCAACCCAACAATGCACCTCCAAACAAAGTCTTGTTCGCATTTAAATCCTGAGGCTTAACCCATTTTCTTGTGTGAAATCGCATAATTCTAAAGTTTGAATCAAAGGTAAGAAAAAGCTCAGATCCATTGAACCTGAGCTTTGAATTTTTTGATGAATGATCATTGAATTATAATCTTCAATGATTATTCGATTTTAAATGTAACTTTAAGAATGACTCTATATTCTGTGATTCTACCGTTTTCAACCGAAACCTTTTGGTCTTGAACCCAAGCGGATTTGATGTTGTTAACGGTTTCTGAAGCTTTTGCAATTGCTTTTTCAGTTGCATCTTCCCAACTTTTATCCGAGCTTCCTATTAATTCTAATACTTTTAATACTGCCATAATTTGGTTTTTATTGGTTAATGAATTTTTGAATCTACAATTTATGGATAAATTGAAGATTAAAAAAGAATTTTAACTAAATCCGCTACCTTTGAGACAGTTGCAACTTTTATTTTATAATTACTTACATTAATTTTATTGTATTTAGAAACGAATATCACATCATACCCCAACTTTTCAGCTTCCAAAATTCTTTGTTCCACACGATTCACCGCACGGATTTCACCACTTAACCCAACTTCACCCGCAAAACAACAATTGTCTGGCAAACTTATATCCATATTGGACGATAAAATAGCAGAGATCACCGCCAAATCTATCGCCGGATCATCTACGCGAATTCCTCCTGTAATGTTTAAAAACACATCCTTTGCACCCAACTGAAATCCAGCTCTTTTTTCTAAAACAGCCAATAACATATTGAGTCGTTTGATGTCAAATCCAGTAGCCGAACGCTGTGGCGTACCATAAACAGCCGAACTGACCAAAGCCTGAATTTCTATCAACATAGGACGAACGCCTTCCAAAGTCGCAGCAATGGCATTTCCACTTAAAGATTCATCTTTTTTGGAAATCAATACTTCCGATGGATTGGTCACTTCTCTCAATCCACTGCCTTGCATCTCGTAAATCCCTAATTCGGAAGTCGACCCAAAACGGTTTTTGTTGGCGCGTAGCAATCGATAAATGTGATTCCTATCGCCTTCAAATTGCAAAACTACATCGACCATGTGCTCCAAAATCTTTGGTCCAGCAATGACTCCTTCTTTGGTGATGTGCCCAATCAGCACAACTGGTGTATTGGTTTCTTTGGCATAGCGAATCAATTCTGAAGCGCATTCTCTGATTTGAGAAATGCTACCTGGAGACGATTCGACATATTGTGTATGTAAAGTTTGAATGGAATCTATGACCATCAATTGTGGTTGGATTTCTTGCGCATGCCTAAAGATTTTTCGGGTTTGAGTTTCGGTCAAAATAAAACATTGATCCGAATGTATCCCGATGCGCTCTGCTCGTAATTTGATCTGAGAGGAACTTTCTTCTCCCGAAACATATAAAGTTTTTACGTTGGGCAAATGAAGAGCAATTTGTAACATCAGTGTTGATTTTCCAACTCCGGGTTCTCCTCCGACCAAAACCACGGATCCATTGACAATTCCTCCACCTAAAACTCTATTCAATTCATCATTTCTCGTATCGATCCTACTTTCACCGACTTCTGAAACTTCTTTGATGTTGACCACACTGACACTCGGATTTTTGGAGGAAGTCTCTTTCCAAACTTTCTTTTCTTCTCCTTTATCAATGACTTCTTCGACTATGGTGTTCCATTCGCCACAAGCTTTACATTGTCCCATCCATTGACTGTATTGATTCCCACAATTTTGACAGAAAAAAGTTGTTTTGGTTTTTGCCATGGCCATTAGAATTTATCCAAATTTAAGCTTTTTTACGATTAAGCTTGCCCATATAAACCATGGATAAAAATCCGAATATCAATATTGAGATGATTTGTGCAAAATAAAGCAACAATCCGAAGTAGTTCCCAACGATTTGCCCTTCTTCTGCGGTTTGTCCACTGCTGATGTAAATTGCCGCAAATGCCATGCTCATCACATATGGATATCCCAAACCGCCCACCGCTGGAAGTATCATGCCTAAAGCTCCCGATACAATCAGGAAAAATCCTTCGCCTACACTGAAATGCGAAGTTTCAGGAAATGCAAATATGACCAAATAAGTCATGAAGAAATAACAGGTCCAAATGCCAAATGAATAAAGTATAAATAATCCTCTTTTCTTTAAATGTAAAATCGATAAAAACCCAACCCAAATTCCTTTGAGAAATTCAAATATTTTTCGGAAAATTCTGATTTGCAACAATTTATTTCGAAAAGTAAAGCTCAAAATCAATAGAAGTATTAAAATGCCTAATGCGATGATATAATTGCCAAATGAAATTCCTTGGGCAAAAGAAAAGAAAGAAAAAAGCGTATCTGCATTGAAAATAAAAGTCAAAACAAAAAATAAGAGCAAAAATAAAAGGTCGATGACCCTTTCTAATACGATGGTTCCAATGGATTGATCGACCGGTACTTTCTCCATTCTATAAAATGAAGTTGCTCTTGCGATTTCACCACTTCTCGGAATGGTCAAATTCATAAAATAAGCAAATGAAATCGCCCAAAATCCGCTTTTTGTTTTGGTTTGATAACCGATGGGTTCCAGAAGAAAAGTCCAACGTTTCGCTCGAAGCCAATAAGAAAATATGCTCAAAACCATGGAAGCGAGAAACCAAAAATAGTTGGCACGAGCCGCGGCTTCTTTTAAAACTTGAAAATCGGTTTGTTTGATGGTCAGTCCAATGAATATAACAGCCAAAGTAACGGCTATAAACGCGAAAATACTTTGACTGATTTTGGGTCTCATTGACAGTTTAATCTAATCGATTCGTTTTCTCATTGGGGAAAATAATAGTAGGTTGAAAGCTTTTCGCTTCTTCTATACTCATCAATCCATAACCGATGATAATGATGATATCATCCTTTTGAACCAAACGAGCTGCCGGACCATTTAGAGTGATTTCGCCGGAACCTCTTTTGCCTGGTATGGTATAAGTCTCAAAACGAGCACCGTTTTGTATGTTTACGATTTGCACTTTTTCTCCCACTATCATTTTGGCAGCATCCATAAGATCTGCGTCAATAGTGATGCTACCGATATAATCCAACTCAGCACCAGTAACTTTTACACGGTGAATTTTTGTTCTAACTACTTCTATCTTCATAACAGCGGCAAAGATAAGGAGTTTTTTAATTTATAAGGATTTCTAATTAATTTAAATCTAAATTGTCGATCAATCGAACTTCATCGGCAAATACAGCAATAAAAGCTCTCAGTTTCTGATCTTTCAACTTTTCTTTGGCAGGAAGTAAATTTTTCTCGTCCGCAATTTCAAAATATTCCAATTTAAAAGAAGTCTCTTTGAATTTCTCCTCCACAAACTTTTTGGTCTCTTCTATGGAGTGATTTTTTAAATATTCCTTGGCTTGCAAAAGTATTTGATAAATGATGGGCGATTCTTTTCTCTGATTCTCTGTCAATCGAACATTTCTTGAACTCATCGCCAATCCATCCTCTTCTCTTTTGATAGCAACAGGAACGATTTGAATCGGTAAATGAAATTTTTTGACCAATTCTTGGACAATTCTCAATTGCTGAAAATCCTTTTCACCAAAATAAGCATTGAGCGGTTGTACAATTTCAAAAAATCTACGAATAACAGTCGCTACTCCATCGAAATGACCCGGTCGAAACTTTCCTTCCATTTGCATTTCAAGTCCAAAGAATTCATAATGTTCTGAAGTCAAACCGTTGGGGTAAATATCCTCAACTTTCGGAAAATATACTGCGTCTGCACCGTGTTTTTTCAATATTTCGATGTCATTATCGGTCGTAATTGGATATTTTTTTAAATCCTCAGAATTGTTGAATTGTGTAGGATTGATAAATACACTCACTAAGGTAAAATCATTTTCTTTGAGCGATTGTTCGACCAATGATATATGCCCTTGGTGCAGTGCTCCCATCGTCGGAACGAAGCCTATGGTTTTGCCCGTTTTCTTGAGTTTAACTATCAGATTATGAACTGACTTTATGTTGTTTAAAACCTCCATCTAAGTTGTTAAAAAATTAATAAATCGGACAAAAGTAGGATAAGTTGCCCGAAATATCGCAAATTTTGAGTATCTTTGTGCCAATTTCAAAGTATTTTTTTATGAGTTTGAGTATGGACGGAAAACGTATATTGTACGTAACTACAGAAATGGTTCCTTACTTTCCAGAAACTCCGATGTCAACTCAGTCTTTGGATATTCCAAAGGCCATGAGTTCTAATGGAGCAGATGTAAGGATTTTTATGCCAAGATTCGGCACAATCAACGAAAGAAGACATCAACTGCATGAAGTCATTCGTTTGTCAGGAATGAATTTGATCATCAACGATATGGACCAACCTTTAATCATTAAGGTTGCTTCGGTTCCAGGTGAGAGAATGCAGGTTTACTTTATAGACAACGAGGAGTATTTCAAAAGAAAATCTGTATATGCTGATGGTGAGGGAAATTTGTTTAATGATAATGATGAGCGCTCGATTTTCTTTGCCAAAGGTGTTTTAGAAACCGTTAAAAAATTAAATTGGAAACCAGACGTAGTCCATGTATTGGGCTGGATGTCAAGTATGGTTCCTGCTTATTTGAAAGAATATTATGCAGATGACTCCTTTTTTGCTGACGCAAAAGTGGTGGTGTCATTGTTTGATAATGCTTTCGAAGGTGAGCTAAGTGCTGATGTTGCACAAAAACTTGCTTTTGACGGAATCGAAGGTGAAATTTCTGAATTGTTGAAAAAACCTGATTTTGAAGCCATCACTATGTCGGCTTTAAAATATGCAGATGCAGCAATTAAAGGAGAGGAATTTATACCTGAAGCCATAGAAAAGCACCTTGCTTCAACCGATATCCCAGTGTTGGATTATTGCCCTACAGATAGCATAGGTGAAGCATACAACGAATTTTATGCAGAAGAATTATTGAATGAAAATACGGTAAATAATTGATGAGAAAAACTCTGAATCTGGTTGCTGCAGTAATGTTTTGCGCAGTAGCTTTCATAAGTATTTCCTGTGAAGACGACATATCTGATGTAGGAAGCGGATTGTTAGATACAGGAGCCTCTGCAAACGCATATTTTGTAGATTTAATTGCTTATAACACAAACAATGACTCAATTCGATCGGATGCAAAAGTGTTGCAAAATGCAGTAGTAGGCGTTTACGAAGACAATGTGTTCGGACGAACGAAAGCGAAATTTATCACTCAAGCGAGAATGAGTAGAACGGAACCAAATTTTGGGTCCAATGCAGAAATGGATTCAGTGATACTTACTGTTCCTGTATTTTATAATAGAAATGATGTTGATGTAGATACGACTTATTTGTATTTGAACGAAGGTGAAACGCCTTCCGATACAGCAACTATTCTATTGAAAAGAACCTATAAATTAGATTCAATTTACGGCAACACTTCCTTACCTATGACTTTGCAAGTAAGGGAAGTTGCCGAATATTTATATTCATTAGATTCAGTTTATTATTCCAACCCGAATTTATCTGCTTGTCAATCCTGCCCTAATATCAACGATATTCAGGTGTTTGATCAAGTTTTAGGGGAAGCTACTGTTGGTGATAAAATCATCACTCATCAAGTAGGAAAATTGGGTGAACTCGAAGGTGAACCCGCAGTTGGACTAAACATTAAACTGGACAAAGATTATTTCAAACAAAAATTCATTGAAAACCAAAATTCAATTGACCTGAGAGACCAAGCTTCTTTCATTAGAAACTTTTTTAGAGGAATTGAATTGAGCGTTGCCAACAATGAAGGCTTTTTGATGAATTTCAATTCCTCTTCAGCGGACTTTAGATTGACCATGCATTATTCGTATGACAATCCAGCAGAAGATACCGGTGAAGATGATTACGAAGAGCGTTTGAGCAATTTGTTCTTCTTGGCTTTTTCGAGTGCTTGGTCGAGCCCTGCTGGACATAATGTTCAGGTGAATCAGTTTGAACACTCCAATAGAAGTAGCCAATTCGTTAATGCTTATACGAATCCAAACACTGAATTGGGCGATGCCAGACTTTATTTGGCAGGAATGGATGGAACGAAAACCATTATAAAACTCGATGAAGAACAACTCAATGAAGTGCGAAACAATGTTCAAAATAACAATTGGGCAATCGTGGGTGCTGAGTTGAATTTCCATGTCGATGAAAGTTATGGTTTCAAAAAACCTCCATATCTGTTTGCTTGGCATTCGTTCAAAGACGGAGAAAAGACAAAACAAGAAAACTTCTCCGACATCCGTAAGTTCTTCAATAGTTACCCTTATTTGGTTCAATTCAATCCAATGTATAATTACGATGCTGATCCAAATACTTATACGATCAGAATCACAGATCATATCAAACGTATCGTTGAGAGAGATGAAGAATTCGAAGATGGAGAAATCATAGTGAGCGTAGGAAACTTCTTATTGAACCCTGCCACAAGCTATGCGAATGTTTACAATGTAAATATGCCTTATCTCAATGACAGAGCATTCAATCCACATCGTGTAGTTCTTCATGGAAGCAACAGCGAACAAGAAGACAAAAGAGTAAAACTGAAGATATATTACACCAAAAACTAAAACCAATATTATATGTGTGGAATAGTTGGTTATTTAGGGCATAGAGATGCCTATCCTATCATTATCAATGGATTGAAAAGACTCGAATATCGAGGATATGATAGCGCAGGAATAGTGATAGCAGACGAAAGTGA
>DEQC01000010.1 GCA_002359055.1 Flavobacteriales bacterium UBA3376
AAAATTGGCCTTGCCCAAATACTCATTCGAATGAGCCAGGGACGTGGAATTAAATTGATGATTTTTTTAAATAGCAATTTCAAATTTCTCTAATATTTTCGGTATGAAAATAACTAAACAAACAATGACAGTCAGTGTTGAAGCGCAGAAAGTTGCTCCAGCAGCCAAATCTTTTACTCTTTTAATGATTTCTTCCCTTTCTAAAGTTACTCTGTCAGCCAATGCTTCGACCGCAGTGTTTATATATTCAGAAATCCCAATGGCAAAAGTCGATGAAAGCACAAAGAGAAATTCAACTTTTGAAACTTCTAAACAATAACAAACCAATAGGTTTAAAATCAATACGCCAAACCAAATTTGAATATTTCTCTCAGTTCTCAAACCGAAAAAAATACCTTCTAAAGCATATTTTGATGATTTTAAAAACCTAAACATTTATTGCTTATTGTAAAGAAATGATTGCTCTTCGTCACTTTCAATTCCCAAAGCTTCATAGACATATTTGAAAGTCGAAAGTAAAACTGGTTTTTTGTCAATGATAGCTACATCGTGTTCGAAGTGAGCCGAAGGCATATTGTCTCGAGTAGTTACAGTCCATCCGTCACTATGGAATTTTACCTTGTCCGTACCCATATTGATCATAGGTTCGATGGCCAAAACTAATCCTTCTTTCAAAACTTTTCCGGTTCCTCTACGTCCATAGTTTGGTACTTGTGGATCTTCGTGCATTTCTCTACCCAAACCATGACCAACCAATTCTTTCACAACACCGTATCCTTCTTTTTCGCAATATGTTTGAATGGCATAGCCTATATCACCAATGCGATTGCCAGCTTTCATTTCTTCAATGCCTTTGTATAAAGATTCTTTGGTAATTTTCAATAAGTTTTTTACATCTTCAGCAACTTCACCCACTTCGAAAGTATAAGCATGGTCACCTACGAAACCATTCAAAATCACTCCACAATCCACAGAAATAATATCTCCATCTTTCAAAGGATCTTTATTAGGAATTCCATGAACGACTTGTTCGTTAGGGGAAGTACAAAGTGAATTTGGAAAGCCACCGTATCCTAAAAAAGCAGGTTCTCCACCGTGATCTTTTATGAAATCATGAGCCAATTTGTCCAGATATAAAGTATTGACGCCAGGTTTTATTTCTTTTGCTAACATGCCCAAAGTTTTCGAAACCAATTGAGCACTATGATACATTAATTCTATTTCTTCTTTATTCTTTAAAATCATCTTCTGAATATGCTTCTTTTTTTCTTTTTTCTTTCTTTTCCATGTTCGCTTATAGAAAATTCAATTTTCTTTTCAATGATTTGAACAACTTCTCCCCAGCCAGGAAATCCTCCTAAATTTCTATCGTCAATGAAGATATCTGCATTGATTTTTCTACTTTGTAAAATTGGATCAAAATTTTCTTCTTCAAAGCTTGAATTAACTGCGTAGAATTCTATTCCATTTTTTCTACAAAATTCAACCGCTTCATCCAAAGCTTTTCCTTTTCTGTAAGTCCAAAGAATCAAACGATGTCCTTTTGCTTGTAAGTATTTCATCGATTCGAAAGCGAAAATCATAGGTTTTCCAATTTTCGGATATGCATCCTCAACTATGGTCCCATCGAAATCTACAGCAATTATATAACTCCTCATATTGTTTTGAAAAATCAAATTCAGACAAAATTACAAATTAATTTTGGAGTAATACTTCCCCAGTCATTTCTTCTGGAATAGGCAAGTCCATTAAGCTTAAAATAGTTGGAGCTATATCACCCAATTTTCCTTTTTTTAACTGAAAACGATTTTCATTTTCTATCAATATAAATGGAACTAAATTGGTGCTGTGCTGAGTGTTTGGGCTGCCATCTGGATTGACCATAACATCAGAATTTCCATGATCGGCCAAAATGATGATCGAATAATCATTTTTCAATGCTTCACTGACCAGAATTCCTGTGCATTCATCCACGACTTCGGCTGCTTTTACAGCCGCTTCGAAGTTTCCTGTATGACCTACCATATCTGTGTTAGCGAAATTTAAACAGATAAAGTCCGCACTTTTATGGTGCAATTCGGGTATTAGTTTTTCGGTGATTTCATATGCCGACATTTCAGGCTTTAAATCATAAGTTGGTACATCTTGAGGTGAGGCACAAAGTATGCGACGTTCACCACCAAATTCTTGTTCTCTTCCACCTGAGAAGAAAAATGTCACATGTGGATATTTTTCAGTTTCAGCGATTCTGATTTGAGTTTTTCCATTTTGTTCTAAAACTTCACCGAGAGTGTTTGGAATTTCACTTTCGTCATAGACCACTTCGACTCCTGTATAAGTTTTGTCATAATTGGTCATAGTGATGTATTTGAGCATGAGTTTTTCCATTCCATATTCTGGAAAATCTCTTTGGGTCAAAACTTCGGTAATTTCTCTTCCTCTGTCGGTTCTGAAGTTAAAATTAACCACTACATCGCCTTCTTCAATCAAACCGTTTTCGTCAATAAGAATGGGTTTTATGAATTCGTCGCTTATATTGTTTTGATAAGATTCGTCTATGGCTTCAAAAGGATTGTGGTGTTTCTTTCCAACGCCTTTCACCATTAAATCATAAGCCAATTTCACCCTTTCCCAACGTTTATCTCGGTCCATGGCGTAGTATCTTCCGATGATCGAAGCCAACTTTCCAGTGGTTTTCTCCATGTGATTTTGAAGTTCTTGGATGAATTCTTTGGCACTGTGTGGCGGACAATCTCTTCCATCTGTAAATGCATGCACATAGACGTTTTCTTCTAAACCATAGTCATGAGCAGCTTCTAATAAACCGAGCAAGTGGTTGATGTGCGAATGTACACCTCCGTTGGAAGTTAGTCCAATGAAGTGTAATTTTTTATTGTTGTTTTTTGCGTATTGAAATTGAGCCGCTAAAACTTGTTCATTCAAAAGACTTTTTTCATTTACAGCCATATTGATGCGAACCAAGTTTTGATAAACTACTCTTCCCGCACCTAAATTCATATGACCAACTTCTGAATTTCCCATTTGCCCATCAGGCAATCCAACTTCATTACCATACGTAATCAAAGTTGAATGTGGATATTTTTTATAACAATTGTCTATAAAGGGTGTATTTGCTTTTGCTATAGCCGATGTTTTAGGGTCGGGATTGATGCCCCAACCATCTAAAATCATTAGCATTACACGTTTACTCATCTTAAGTTTTTTTGTTGAAAGTATAGTTGAAGTGAAATTAGTTTGCTACTTCGTTGATAAACATAATTCGTAGAAGTCGCAATTCCTCTTCTTCGTATTCATCACCAAATTCATCCAATAAATCAGACATCGAATCATTGTCAGCCTCCATCAAATATTCGAAAACCTCATCTTTTTGATCTTCATCAATGATGTCATTCACATAATAAGAGATGTCCAATTTAGTTCCTTGATAAATTATACTTTCCATTTCAGAAATTAAATCATCCATCGATAGGTTTTTACCATCGGCCATATCTTCTAAATCCATTTTACGATCTACGCTCTGAATGATGTAAACTTTGTGATTGGATTTGTCGGCTACTCCTCTGATGACCATTTCATCGGGTGGAGTGATGTCGTTTTCTTCAACATATTTAGCGATAAATTCTACGAAGGCTTCACCAAATTTCTTAGCCTTTCCTTCGCCTACACCAAATACGTTGGGTAAATCTGAAATTTTCGTAGGATACAACATGGTCATATCTTCCAAACTTGGGTCTTGGAAGACAGCAAAAGGAGGGATGTTGTGTTGTTTGGCAATTTTCTTTCTTATTTCTTTCAATTGTTTCAATAAAGTTTCGTCGAAAGCTCCTGTGGTAGCAATGTTGTTGTTTTCGGCAGGTGTTTCGTCAATTAACTTTTTGAAATCTACATCTTCAGCAATTAAAAATTCTTCTGGATTCTTTAAAAATTCAGCCCCTTTTTCGGTCAATTTCAAGATGCCATAAGTTTCGATTTCTTTATGTAAATAGTTTCTAACGATAAGTTGACGAATGATACTTTTCCAATAGTTATCGTCTTTGTGACCGCCGATTCCATAAAAACTTTTCGAACTCAAATCATAAGATTGAGTGATTGAAGATTCTTTCCCCATTAAAACACAAACCAAATCATCGACTTTTAAAACTTCTTTGATTTGATCGGCTATATTTAAAACCAAAACAGCATCTTCTTTTACATCGATCATTTTTTTAGGATTGCGCATATTGTCATCCATATCTGCACCTAATCCATTGATTTCGTCAAATTCCTCACCGAAATAATGCAATAAGAATTTTCTTCTCGACATTGAAGTTTCAGCATAAGCAACCACTTCATTCAGCAATTGAGTTCCAACTTCTTTTTCAGCAACTGGCTTATTTGCCAAAAACTTTTTCAGTTTTTCGATGTCCTTGTAATCATAAAATGCAAGACAATGACCTTCGCCTCCATCACGACCAGCTCTACCGGTTTCTTGGTAATAACTTTCTAAACTCTTTGGCATGTCGTAATGTATCACAAATCGAATGTCAGGCTTGTCGATTCCCATTCCAAAGGCAATGGTTGCTACGACTATATCGACATCCTCCATTAGGAACATGTCTTGGTGTTTGTCTCTTGTTTTTGAATCCAATCCAGCGTGGTATGGGATTGCTTTGATTCCATTGACTTGAAGTAATTGAGCAAATTCTTCAACTTTTTTTCGACTCAAGCAATAAATCACTCCTGATTTATTGGCGTTTTTATGAATGAATTTAATGATCTCTCTGTCTTGATTGACTTTGGGTCTTACTTCATAAAATAAATTCGGTCTGTTGAAAGAATCCTTATAGACTTTCGCTTCTGTCATACCCAAAGTTTTTTGAATGTCTTCTTGAACTTTCGGGGTTGCTGTAGCTGTCAAAGCTATGACTGGAGCATCGCCAATTTGATTGATGATATTTTTCAAATTTCTGTATTCAGGTCTAAAGTCATGTCCCCATTCCGAAATACAGTGGGCTTCATCTATGGCGAAAAATGAAATATTTACCGTTTTGAAAAAATCGATGTATTCTTTTTTTGTTAATGATTCTGGAGCTACATATAGCATTTTTGTCACTCCAGAGGTAATGTCGTCCATCACCCTTTTTGTCTGAGTCTTGTTTAATGATGAATTCAATACATGAGCGATACCTTCTTCAGAAGACAAACCTCTGATAGCATCCACTTGATTTTTCATCAACGCAATAAGGGGCGATACTATAATAGCTACACCATCTGAAATCAATGCCGGTAATTGATAACACAGTGATTTTCCACCACCGGTTGGCATCAATACAAACACATCTTCACCATTCAAAAGGTCAGCAATAATATCTTCTTGTTGCCCTTTGAATTGATTGAAACCAAAATGTTTTTTTAATTGAGAGGTTAAATCTATTAAATCTGTTGCTTTGTCCATCTTTATAAAAAGACTATTTATAATTTTTTCTACTTTTCAAAGTTCCTATATTTGACAACGTAATTCTGTCAAGTTTATTTCTAATTTGTTTAAGTTGTAATAAAACTAAATATACGGATAATATACAAAATATATATTATATTTTAAATCTTTTGAATTTGAAAAATCAAGATATAATTAAAATTGCGAAAACTGTTTTTCAGGACGAAATTAGTGAACTTTCTCAAATAGCTCACAAAATTAACAATAGTTTTGTAAATGCAATTGAGCTTCTTTCTCGAACCGAAGGCAAAGTTGTCATAGTAGGAATCGGCAAAAGCGCTCATATCGCAAACAAAATTGTGGCAACTTTTAATTCTACCGGAACTCCAAGTCAGTTCCTTCATGCATCGGAAGCGATTCATGGTGATTTAGGTTTGATTGATCCTAAGGATGTGGTGATTTGTCTTTCCAAAAGTGGCAATAGTCAAGAGATTGTGGATTTGGCTCCTATTTTGAAAAAAAATGCTTCGGCCTTGATAGGAATTACTGGAAATATGGATTCAGAGTTGGCAAAGGTTGCAGATGTAGTTTTGAACATTACAATTACCAAAGAAGCTTGTCCCAATAATTTAGCACCAACTTCGAGTACGACTGCTCAATTGGTAATGGGCGATGCTCTGGCAGTTGTTTTAATGAAAGTGAAGAATTTTACCGCTGATGATTTTGCTAAATTTCATCCGGGTGGTGCTTTGGGCAAACGATTGTTGTGGAGTGTGAAAGATGTGATGGATACTTTTCAAAGACCATTCGTGAAACCGAGTTCAACCATTTATGAAGTCATAGATTCATTGACCTCAGGAAGAAACGGAATTACCGTTGTTATGGACAGAGATGAAATTTTGGGAGTAATCACTGATGGAGATTTGAGGAGGATGTTCCAAAAACATAGAGAAAATCTACAACACCTTACCGCTGGAGAAATTTATACAGCAGATCCTAAGAAAATTTATAAAGATGAAAAAGCAGTCGATGCATTTCATAAATTGAGGGATTATGACATTGGTCAATTGGTGGTTGTTGATAGAAACGAACGATATTTCGGAATTTTAGATTTACATGCATTAATTAAACACGGAATCGAGGGATAGAAGATGGGAGAGGAAAAAGAAATGTCACTCTTGGGGCATATTTATGAATTGAGAATTCATTTGGTGCGTTCTGGAATTGCTATCATTGTTGCAGGAGTGATTTGTGGAATTTTTTGGGGATTTATTAGCAATAATTTTATCATGGCACCTTTGAGTTCAGAGTTTGCAACTTATCAAATCTTAAACTCGTTGGGCGAAGCTGTTGGAATTGGACCGATTTATCCGGAAGCATTTGATTATAGACAAGAACTTAAAAACTTGGCTCCTGTAGGTCAAATAACTGCACAAATCTATACGATTTTGATCTGTGGATTGATATTAGCCATTCCATATATCGTTTTTGAAATTTGGAGGTTTATCAAACCAGGTTTGACTGCAAACGAAAAGAAATATACCCACGGAGCAGTGTTTGGAATCACTTTCTTCTTTTTGATGGGAGTGTTGTTTAGCTATTATCTAATATTGCCATTTTCAATTTCTTTTTTGTTTGTTTATGATCCCTTTGGCGTTCCGAACGAATGGACTTTACCGAGTTATACATCGCTATTTGTAAAAACCTTGTTAGGTATGGGGTTGATGTTCCTGTTTCCTGTATTTGCTTATTTCTTTGCAAGAGTTGGTGTGCTTTCTCCTCAGTTTTTAAGAACCTATAGAAGACATGCAGTGGTTGTGATTATGGTGATTGCTGCTATCATTACACCTTCTGATATTATGAGTATGGTCATTGCGGCTTTGCCATTGTTGGGGTTGTATGAATTGAGTATTTGGATAGTGAGTTATGTTTTCAATAAACAATTAAAAGAAGAAGCAAAGGATTTGGTCAAAAAATGATAAAAATCTTATGGGTGTTATGCTTGCATAGTAAAATAAATTGTTAAATTTACAAACTCATAAAGTTGATTTTAAACGCATAGCAAATGCGATTTTGGAATTTGAATTGAAATTAAGTTAATTAAGAACGATAAAATTAAAATAATATGAAGATTTTAGTATGTATCAGTAGTGTTCCCGATACTACGGCGAGAATAAATTTCACTAGTGACGGAAAGGAATTTGACAAAAACGGAGTTCAGTTTGTGATCAATCCACATGATGAGTTCTGTTTGACACGTGCTGTACAATTGCAAGAAACTCAAGGTGCAACTGTAACTGTAGTTACTGTAGGTGACGCTTCAGTTGAGCCAGTGATGAGAAAAGCTTTAGCAATCGGAGCAAATGATGCAATTCGTGTAGATGGAGATGCAAGAGATGCAGTAGGAGTAGCGACTCAAATTGCAAAAGTAGCAAAAGAAGGTGCGTATGACATCATTCTTACAGGTCGTGAATCCATAGATTATAACGGAGGGGAAGTTCCAGGTTTTGTTGCAGGAATGTTGGACTATGCATTTGTAAACGGTTGTATCAATTTGGAAGTAGAAGGAAATACTGTTACCGCAGTTAGAGATATCGACGGTGGACATCAAACCGTTTCAGCTAATTTCCCAGTGGTAATTGCTGGTCAAAATGGGTTAGTTCCTGAGGCTGATTTGAGAATTCCAAATATGAGAGGTATTATGTCGGCAAGAACAAAACCATTGAACGTAGTTCCAGCAGAAGCAGCAGGTTCTAAACTAAATGTTGTTGGATATGTGAAGCCTGAAGAGCGTGGAAGTGTAACCATGATTGATAAAGACAATGTGGGTGAGTTGGTGAGATTGTTGCACGAAGAAGCGAAAGTTATTTAATCATTTCAAAAAATTAGAAAAATGTCAATTTTAGTATACGCAGAGTCTCAAGACGGAAAATATAAAAAAGCAGCATTTGAAGCGATTTCTTATGCTAAATCAATTGCTGAACAATCAGGAGATACAGTTACAGCTGTTGCTATCAACGCAACTGATTCTTCTGATGTTTTGTACAAATACGGAGCGAATAAAGTCTTGAAAGTTAATTCAGATACTTTCAACAACTTTACGCCTGAAACTTATGCCAAAGCTTTGGCTGAATTAAAAGATGGTGATACTATTGTTTTGCCTGCAACTTTGGATGCATCAACTTTTGCACCTTTGTTGGCTTTGAAAACTGATGCAACTTTGGTGACTAACTTGATTGCAGCACCGACCAATGTTGCTCCATTTACAGCTGAAAGAAGAGCCTTCTCTGGAAAAGGAATTGAAACAGTTGAAGTGACAGAAGGGGCGAAGGTTATTACCGTTTTACAAAATGCTTTTGGAGTTAAAGAAAATCCAGTGGACGGAACGGAAGAAGAAGCAAATGTTTCTGTGAGTGAAAGCGATTCGAAATTAAATGTTGTAAAAGTAGAACAAGCCTCAACCGGAAAAATCGATTTGAATGAAGCTGAAGTTGTAGTTTCTGCAGGTCGTGGATTGAAAGGTCCTGAGAATTGGGGAATGATCGAGGAATTGGCTGATTTATTAGGAGCAGCGACCGCTTGTTCAAAACCTGTAAGTGATGTGGGTTGGAGGCCTCACGAAGAACACGTTGGGCAAACTGGTAAAGCCATAGCGCCAAACTTATATATCGCTATCGGTATTTCCGGTGCTATTCAGCATTTGGCTGGAGTTAACTCATCAAAAACTATTGTAGTCATCAATAGCGATGCTGAAGCTCCATTCTTTAAAGCGGCTGACTATGGAATTGTAGGAGATGCATTCGAAGTAGTTCCTAAGTTAATTGAAGAAGTAAAAAAGTTTAAGGGAGCGTAATTCTCTTAAAATGTTGATAATGTTGGAATCTGATCACTGAAGTGGTCAGATTTTTTTATGCAACTAACTAATTTTAATAAGAAAAATTTTCCTAAATTGAAGATTTTATTAGATTTACACACAGATGGAGAATTTAGTGAAATTAAATATTAAAGGTATATCATACAGCCAAACCCAAACGGGGGCTTATGCTTTAATATTAGAAGAGGAATTGGGCCAAAGAAAACTACCTATTATCATCGGTGGATTTGAAGCGCAGTCGATTGCATTGGCCTTAGAAAGAGATATAAAAACACCCAGACCATTGACGCATGATTTATTTGTATCGATAGGTTTAGCTTTTGATTTTTTTGTAAAAGCTGTGTATATACACAAACTCGAAGATGGAGTTTTTTATTCCAATATTCTTATCGAAAATGGCGATGGTAAAGAAGAGGAAATTGATTCCAGAACTTCGGATGCAATTGCTTTGGCCATTCGTTTTGATGCTCCTATTTATGCTTTAGAAACAGTCATGGAAAAGGCGGGGATTTATCTTGAAGTCCAAGAGCAGGAAGAAAAAACCATAGAAGAAGCCATCAAGGAAATCGAAAAAGAAATCATTCAACAAGATAAAGGTCTTGACTTGTCAAAGAAAACCAAAGAAGAGTTAGAAAAAGAAATGAAAGAAGCGGTGAAAAAAGAAGACTATGAATTGGCCGCTCGACTAAGAGACGAATTGGATAAAAGATCATAAAACACAAATAAATATATGTCAATAAAACTGCGTTTAACGCTGATGAACTTCCTGCAGTTTGCAGTATGGGGAGCGTATTTGACCTCGATGGGCAACTATTTAGGGTCAATTGGTATGAGTGAAAAAATTGGCCTTTTTTATGCGATGCAAGGAGTTGTGTCGATTTTTATGCCTGCATTGTTGGGAATAGTTGCAGATCGATGGGTTCCCGCTCAAAAATTATTAGGAATTTGTCACGGTATCGCAGCTGTCTTTTTAGGAGCCGCTGGTTATTATGGAATGTCAACAGGTGTAGATGCGAGTTTTGGAATTTTGTTTAGCTTATATTCAATCAGTGTAGCATTTTATATGCCCACCATCGCCTTGTCCAATTCAACCGCTTATGCAGTTTTAACCAATAATGGATATGATACTGTAAAAACTTTTCCGCCGATTAGAACGGTGGGAACTGTTGGTTTTATAATTGCTATGTTGTTTGTCAACTATGCAGGTATTCTAAATGGACAATTTACATTTAATTTCCAAAATCAAACCAATTTCCCAAGCTTTCAAAATGGATATGAACAGTTCTTTGTTTCGGCTATATTGGGAATGATGTTGATGGTTTATTCGTTCACACTTCCTAATGTTAAAACGTCCAATGCTGGAGAAAAGAAAACCTTGTATCAAGCTTTGGGATTAGAAGCATTTTCGCTTTTCAAACAAAAGAGAATGGCGATTTTCTTTATTTTTTCAATGTTGTTAGGAGTTTCACTCCAAATTACAAATGGTTATGGTACTCCGTTTATAAGTACTTTTAAAAATATACCTGAATTTGCTGAAACTTGGGGAGCTAATAATGCAAATGCCTTGATTTCTTTGTCGCAAATCTCAGAAGCTGCTTGTATCCTGTTAATTCCATTTGTTTTGAAAAGATATGGAATCAAAAAAGTAATGTTGATGTCGATGTTCGCTTGGTTCCTTAGATTTTTACTGTTTGGCTTAGGGGATCCAGGATCTGGAGTTTGGATGTTTGTTTTGTCGATGATAGTTTACGGAATTGCCTTTGACTTTTTCAATGTTTCAGGTTCTCTTTTCGTCGATGCAGAAACCGACAAAACTATAAGATCAAGTGCTCAAGGTGTATTTATGATGATGACCAATGGTTTTGGAGCTACTATAGGTATGTTGGGCGCAGGTGCCGTGGTTAATTATTATGTTTACTCAAAAACAGATCCAATGGAAATGTTGGCTGGATGGGAAACTTCATGGTATATATTTGCAGCTTATGCTTTGGTGGTAATGATTTTATTTGCGCTGCTTTTCAAATACAAACACGA
>DEQC01000085.1 GCA_002359055.1 Flavobacteriales bacterium UBA3376
ATTTTAAAAGCACTTTCAGGTGCGATTCTACCAATTACATATACCATTGCACACAAACTCGCATATAGTTTATATGGGTAAACTTTATCATTTGCAATAAAATCAGCTTTAGTTCTACGCGGAATTGAGATAGGGATAGAAATTCTGCGGTTCCACAATCTACCGTGATGCGCACAAATGTTTCTTATATTGCAAAAATTATGCATCCAGTTTTCTAAAACATTATTGCCAAACAATCCAAAATGATGTGTAACTGCCTTTTTCTCAGGACAACTTTTAAGGTTTTGAAATATGAGCGATAACAATCCCATACTTGTAACTTCCAAACTCATCCAGCAAGGCGGATCTGTAGGTGTTGAATATTTTTCGCCGTAATGTTTTATGAATGTTTCATTACTTCGATGGATTTCTTTTTGAAGAGAGCCTAAGTGTTTAATGAATTTCATACGGTCTTTATACAAGTTTTGATCTAAATGCCAATGACTTCCGTATTTCATAGACCATTGATAAATAATTTGAGTCCTTAGCGCGATTTCGATTTTTTCTACCGCATCAAAAACTAACAATCTAAGTTTTCGGTCAAAAGTATATAAGTCCAAAATAACCTCAAAACTCACTTTTTCTATAAATGGATGATTGGCGCTTGTGTTATCTTGATAAGGATAAGTGTAAGCTCTTAATCTATAATAACTGATATTAGACAAATAGCGCTTTGCTAGTGCTTCATCAGCAATGTGAAGTCCTCTTCTTTTGAGTTTAGAAATTTGGTCTGAAATCGAGACGGGCGGTTTGTTATATTCCATAAGCTTTAGTAGATTAAAAAAAGCTTATCCAACCCCATAAAAAGCGAAGACCTGCCGATTTGAGCATTGTAAAGAGGCTTGGCAGGTACTATTGACACAAATGTACCTACTTTTATGGAACTGTTCAAACTTTTTAACATTTTTATATAAATCTTTCTCCTAAATATAAACAATGACACACTCACTATCAATACAAACTGTTTTTAACCACATAGTGACATAGTCTTTTTTCTATGTATCTATGTGGTTCACCAATCTGAATATAATCATTTTGTTCCATAAAAATCATTAGTAATTTCTTTTTCCTCTTCGGTACATTCAAAATCCGAATCATTCAACGAAGAAAGATTAACATACAATTGATTTTTGTCTAAAATCTCACAAAGGTGTTGCTTTTGTTCTGCTAAACTCAAAGCTTTGAATTCCTCAATATGCTCGTCTTGTTTTTTTATATCCACATTGTAATTCAAAAAACTTTTTGCTTTCATTTGCTCCCAAATCTGTAAAAGTTCTTCCGTGTTTTTAGCTTCTTCAATTTTCTCAATAAAAGTTTGGTTGTATTTTTTCAGTTCGAAGTAAACGAATGAGCCGCCACCTTGCCATTTGACAGATTTAGAAATGCCACCTTGTTCGCCATCAATTACTTTTTTCAGTCGTTCCACAGCAACAGTTTCTATATAATCCATCTGTTCAATACCGATGTATTGACGGTTCATTTTGTGAGCAACAACTGCTGTTGTACCTGTGCCAAGATGATAATCAAGAACAATATCATTTTCTTGCGTTATTGAAGTAATAATCCTTTCAATTAGCTTTTCTGGTTTTTGACCAACAAAATTCTTTATTATTTCTGGAGAATTAACTACAGTTTGAAAACTTGCAATATCACTCCAAACATCCGACAAAGGAATTCCCTTCGCTTCATCTAGGTATAATCTCCTATCTCCTGCCAAAGTCTTGTATCTTCTGCCACTTTCGTCAATAGCGGAAAATCTTTTTATTTGTTTTTCATTATAAGGTAAATACAGTTTGTTAAATGAAAATTCTTGTGATTTAGAATAGAACAAAATAGTTTCGTGTCCTCTTACAAAGCTATTTATTAAGCTCTTATAGCCCGATAGCCCATCTAATCGCCATATTATTTCTCTTTGAAAGTGCTTTCTGCCAAAAATTTCATCTAAAAGTATTTTTGCATAATGAGTTTCATTATTATCCAACTGAATAAATATTGAACCATCGACAGAAAGCAAGTCTTTTGCGATTTGCAATCTATTTTTCATAAAAGTCAACCAGGTAGAATGATTAAAACTATCATTATATTTAAATCCATCATTCCCCGTATTATAGGGCGGATCGATGTAAATCAGTTTTACTTTTCCAGCAAATTCCTTTTTAAGTGAATGAAGAGCAAGCAGGTTATTTCCTTTGATGATTAAGTTGTCGGTAATGGTATCCTCAGGCAAACCGCGTTTTTTATTTAATTCAGCATTTCTTGTGAAGCCTTTAAACGTTTGTTCGTTTACTTGTGCTGAGCCTGTCGAAGCATCAAAAACTTTAGCATTGGTCAAAACTTTGGGCTCAAAGAGTTGGGTAATCTCATCTTGAGCTAAAATTTCATTAAAGAATATTTCTTCTCGCTTGTCTTCTTCACGACTTTGTCCACCTTCCAAAACACAATCTTTGAACGGCCAAACCAAAGCCACTTCGTTGCGCTGTTTCAGGTATTTCCCATCAATGGTCAGCCCTACTTTGTTTTTGTATTGCGTGTAACTATCATTCAGATAATTTTTTTGTTCTAAAAACTGTATAAATAAGTTTTGATTGAACACCGTTACGCCTGCAATGTCTTTAAAAAAATACTCTTTTATGGTTTTATCTTTTAAAAGTAACTCAATCAATTCTTCATCGAAGTTCTGTGCTTTGTTGAGTACCACCCATTTTTTGAGTTCACCATTGTCGGAAACATAATTGGGTTCTTTTTTGAGTTGAGATTCTAAAGTTTGGTATAGTTTCATTTCTACGGTATTAAAAAGGAGCGTGAGCTAATTCCCTAAATGCTGGCTCCTGCGGTGGTCGAATACCGATAGCACAAAGCAAAAGGAACGCCCACGCATACCGTAGGCGTCTCATCTTTTACTTCCCTGTGCTATTGAAATTTTCGACCTTTCAGGAGCGGGATTTTAAAGCGAAACGCTAATATTTTATATGTTTTTTAGTTTTTAGTTCATTTTGTTGTTTTAATTGTTTGCTAATATAGGGAGAAAGTTGGTTTTAAATAATGATAAATTAAATGAAAGCGATCTAAAATTTCTAAATAATAGCATATATTTCTTACTAGCTATAAGAGTCGATTATTATTTACTCCAATACCTTCACCCACTCTTTTATAAGGAGTTAAGTCGATGAACTGACTCAATCGATCGAAAAATATTTAGTTGAAATGAGGTGTAGTTCGATAAAGATTCTTACATTTGCCATCCGAAAATACTAAATTATTAAATAATGTATGCAATTGTAGAAATAGCAGGGCTTCAATACAAAGTAGAGCAAGACCAACAATTGTACGTAAACCGTTTGCAAGGTGAAGCTGGTTCAGAAGTTACTTTTGACCGTGTTTTATTGACTGACAACGGAACTGTACAAGTTGGCGCCCCGGTTATAAACGGTGTTTCCGTAGTAGCGAAAATCGTTGAGCACGTAAGAGGTGACAAAGTAATCGTTTTCAAAAAGAAAAGAAGAAAAGGTTACAAAGTAAAGAAAGGTCATCGTCAGCATTTCACCAAAATTGAAGTAATTTCAATCGGTGGAGGTAAAACTAAGGCAGCTAAAAAAGAAGCGCCTAAGAAAGAAGAAACTAAAGAAGAATCAGAAAATTAATTAAAAATGGCACATAAGAAAGGAGTCGGTAGTTCCAAGAACGGACGCGAATCTCACTCGAAGAGATTAGGAGTGAAGATTTTCGGTGGACAAGATGCAAAAGCAGGAAATATCCTTGTTCGCCAAAGAGGTACGCAACACCATCCAGGTGATAACGTAGGAATGGGTAAAGACCACACCTTGTTTGCTCTTGTTGACGGAAAAGTTGTTTTCCGTAAAAAAGCAAATAACAGATCTTACGTTTCTATTGAACCGGTGGTTGAATAAGTAAATTAATATCTTATAATACAAAAAGCTTCTCGTTTGAGAAGCTTTTTTTGTTCTTACTATCATCGTCGATTTATTGAATCGATGCTTTGGCTTCGGTCAAAACCTTGATTTGCTCTTCAAAACCTTTGTCTGGATTTTGCTTGAAAGCATTCGACTTTATTGTTATCGCTTGATCCAACAACATTCTCAATGCTTGTGCTAAATTTGGATTATCATTTGCATAAAATCTATATACTTGTGTGTAAGTATCTGCTATGATTTTTGTCGATTCTAAATCATTTGATTCTAAAACCCAATGAAATCCTCTTTCTAATTTCGTCCCCAAAACTTCGTCTTCAAATTTCTCAAACAAATAAAACGCTACTGCATCTGCTGCAACTTTTAACTTCGAATGATCGTTGTTCTCAATCCAATGACTCAACATTTCTGCCACCAACCTATAATTCGATCCAACTACCTCATCTGGCAAATCCATAAATTCTGAAACTCTCGAAGGATCTATCCTCAAAACTCCAACAGCCGCAGCTGCTTGTACGCTGAAAGATTGACTTTTCGATCCTTCTTTAAACAATTCCAAATCATTATCGCCCATTTCATTCAACTTTTGATAAGCTGCCGCTTGCACCAAGGTCTTGGAATCTGAAGTGGCTAATTTCTTTAAAACCGAAGTAGATTTAGATTTCACATTTCTATCTTTTGCATCTAAATGATTGATGGCTTGAATTCGTATGCCTTCGTACTCATCTTCCATTGCTTTTATCAATGTATTCAAAGCTTTTTCATTGGTCGATTGAGAATTAGCTAAAACCTCTAATGCCAATGCTTTTGTGATGAATTCATCTTGTCCGTAGTTGAATTGAGCAATGAATTCATCAGTTGTTTTGTTATCCGTAATTTCACATAAAATATCTTGATCGGCATTTGGAATTATAACTTCAGGTTTCTTCGCTGCATTAAACTCAAAGGTGTTTACTCTTTTCTTGGAAATCCATACATTTTCTCTTTTGACTTTTCCATCAACTACAATATCTATCGCAAAAGGAAATTCAAAATAATTGTTTTGAGATTGAGAAACATGAACTTTTACTTTTTTAGAATTGGCGTCATAATCGTAAGCTAAAATTAATTTTGGATGACCATTCGAATAAAACCATTGATCAAAAAACCAATTCAAATCCAATCCACTTACTTCTTCTAAGGCCAATCGAATGTGAGTTCCTTCTGCAGTTCCGTAGGCATTGTCATGTAAATATTTACTCAAACCAGCATAAAATGCTTCGTCGCCCAAATATTTTCTCAACATATGCAAAATTCCTTTTCCTCCTTTGTTGTATGAAACTACATCGAACATATCTTGTTTGTCCTTGTAATGTTTTCGAATCAAATCTTTCCCAAAATGAGATTCATCTGATGTATATCGCTTCAAATCGAAATATCTATCCTCTTCTGCTTTATTTTTTCCGTATTTATATTCATACCACATATATTCAGAATAATTCGCAAAAGCTTCATTGACCGCCAAATTCATCCAACTTTCAGTAGTGACTAAATTTCCAAACCAATGATGAATCAACTCGTGTGCAATCGTACCTTCCCAAATATTTTCATCGATCAATTGACCTGGCAATTGCTGTGCTCTTTCTTGATGCAAAACTGCCGTCGTGTTTTCCATGGCTCCACTCACATAATCCCTTGCGACCATTTGTGAATATTTATTCCATGGATATTTATATTGCAAAATATCTGAGAAAAACTGAATCATCTCTGGCGTATCTCCAAAAACATCTTTTGCATAGGGTGCATATTCGTGTTCTACATAATAATCAACAACGATGTCTTCCCATTTGTCTTTAATCACAGCAAAATCTCCAATTCCCACAAAGAAAAGATAAGGCGCATGTTTTTCTTTAAAATTCCAATAATCAGTTCTTGTACCATCAGAGTTTTTGGTTTGTTTTTCTAACTTCCCGTTGGACAAGGTTACATATTGATCTGGAACTGTTAAATAAATTTCTTGTGAAGTTTTTTGATTGGGTTTATCAATTGTAGGAAACCAAGCAGAATTCGATTCAGGTTCGCCTTGCGTCCAAATTTGAGTGGGTTTATTGGGTTCTTCACCTCTTGGATTGATAAAATACAAACCTTTAGCAGAAGAAATCGCTCTACTTCCTTGAGCTTTCACTTCGTTCGGTCGAGCTGTATATTTTATATAAACAGTATAATCCTCATTTCTATTGTAAACTTTATCCAAATCAATAAAAACTTGAAAATCATCTTGGGTAAAATTCAATTTTTTCTTAGAATTCCCTTTCAGCATTTCAATGGAATGAATCTCCATTGATTTTGCATCTAAAGTCAATTGATTGGTATCGTAAAAATGAGGTTTCAAAGTTATCCACGCTTCGCCGTGTACTTCTTCTTTCTCATAATCAAATTTCAAGTCCAATTTCGTATGAATCAAACTATTGATTTTCTGAGCTTCAGCTCTATAAATATTCATTGGATTGGTTTGATCCAAACGATAACTCGGTGGAATTGGATCTTTGACTTGAGCCATAGATGTTTGGCCAATTGCAAATGCGATAACTATGCTTAAAAAATATCTTTTCATCGAATGAAAGTTTATTAAAATTCAAAAACAAACGGAAAGATAAACAAATTTAAACGATTCAATCCTTCAACTATTTGTTAAGTTTTCACGGTTTTTTCAAAAATAATTTAATGGATTAATTAAAAATTTTAACAAACTGGCAAGTTGTTTGATTTTAGACTAATGTTTAAAGTTTATTATTATGAAACAATCTATCAGTCTAATCATTACAGTTTTATTCTTATTTGGAATTCAGAACCTTAACGCCCAAGCATACAAAAACGCTTTAGGAATCGGGATAGATTTGGGCAATGGAAGCACTTTGGCGGGACCTCAATTCAAACATTCGATGGATGGAAAAAATGCTCTCAATGCACAAGTTTTATTTGGCGATAATCTAACTGCAATTGGTGTTGATTATTCTTACAATCAACCGATCAGCGGAGCTTCCGGACTATGGTGGTATGTAGGAGTTGGTCCTCAAATCACTTTTCATGACAAAGTCGATAAAACTTATTTTGCCATTCGTCCGGCTTTAGGAATTGAATATAAAATCCCGACCGTTCCTTTAGGTTTTCATTTTGATTGGAAACCTTGGTGGAATTTATCAGAACATACCGATTTTGAAGCTGGAAGATTTTCTTTAGGTTTTAAATTTATATTGAATTAAATAAATTTCAAATCAATCAAAGCCGTATTCTGAAAGGAATGCGGCTTTTTTCATACGACTAACACCCTACAAATCAACGCACAAAGTTTTTTTAAAGCGTAAAATTTATCTATTTTTATAGGTGTTCCAATGGAATTTCAGCTCGAACACCAACCTCTAAGTCTCACTAAACACACTTACCATGAGAAAAACATTGATTGCATTTCTATTGCTCTACTCTATTTCCATCAATGCTCAAGAAGAAGAATTGAAACCTGTGGTCTATCAAACTGCTGTGGGTGGATATTTCGAATTGGGTTCTGAATCGAATTTATTTGGTGTTCAAATCAAACAATTTTTAGATCATTGGCATGCGGTCAATGGTCAAATTTTATTTGATAGTGAAACCATTATTTTGGGCGTGGATTATTCGTTCAACAACGATTTACCTTTTGCCTACACCATCAGTTGGTATTTTGGTGGAGGTGCTCAAGTTGCGTTTTTAAACAAAAAAGACGATACCAGTTTTGCTTTACGGCCAATGGTGGGAGTCGAATACAAAGCCAGAGATTTTCCAATGGTCGTCAATGTTGAATTCAAACCATTTTGGAGCATAGGAAAAGGAGGTCAATTTGACCTGAATAGATTTGGAATAGGTGTAAAATATGTTTTACATCGCGATATTTGGTGATTAAACCGCGACTTTTCCTTTGATATGTGGATGAGATTCATATCCTTCTAAAGTGAAATCCTCATAAGTAAATTCAAAAATATCTTTGATTGCTGGATTTAAAATCATTTGGGGCAACTTTTTAGGTTCACGAGTCAATTGTAAATTGATTTGATCAAAATGATTGGAATAAATATGTGCATCACCAAAAGTGTGTACAAATTCTCCTTCTTCTAAATCACAAACCTGTGCCATCATTTTCAATAAAAGTGCGTATGAAGCAATATTGAAAGGAACACCCAAGAATATATCGGCACTTCTTTGGTACAATTGCAAAGAGAGTTTTCCATCGTTGACATAAAACTGAAAGAAAGCATGACAAGGCGCCAAAGCCATTTGGTCGATTTCGCCTACATTCCAAGCCGAGACAATAATTCTTCTGGAATCTGGATTGTTTTTGATTTGGTCGATTGCAATTTTTATTTGATCAATGGTCTCACCGTTTGGTTTGGTCCAAGATCTCCATTGATGACCATAAACAGGTCCTAAATCACCATTTTCGTCCGCCCACTCATTCCAAATTCGTACATCATTTTCTTGCAGATATTTGACATTGGTATCACCTTTTAGAAACCATAACAATTCATGGATGATAGATTTTAAATGTAATTTTTTGGTAGTAACCAAAGGAAAACCATCGGCCATATCAA
>DEQC01000014.1 GCA_002359055.1 Flavobacteriales bacterium UBA3376
GATTTTTTCACATAATCATAGCTTTCATTAAAAGGCGGACACTCATCAAAGCTCATCATGATATCTGAGCCTAATTTATTTTGAATATTGATTGCTTTTTCTGGTGATAAGAATAGTGGCGAACCATTTAAATGATTTTTAAAATGGACTCCTTCTTCTTCAATATTGCGCATATCAGCTAATGAGAAAACTTGAAAACCGCCTGAATCTGTTAAAATCGGTTGGTCCCAGTTCATAAACTTATGCAATCCACCAGCTTTTTCTACTAAATCTTCCCCAGGACGCAACCACAGATGATAAGTATTACTCAAAATGACACCGGCACCCATTTCTTTTAATTCTTCTGGTGACATGGTTTTAACTGTAGCTAAAGTTCCCACAGGCATAAACATTGGTGTTGGAAAAGTACCATGGGGTGTAATCAATTCACCTAAACGCGCCCCTGTATGTTTTTCTTTTTTAATCAAACGATATTTAATCGCTGGTTCTGACATCAAACATTTTCCTTTCTTTCTACTAATATTTCTCTATTTCCGTATTCAAATCGTCTTAATAAGCAAAAAAGCTTGCAAAACATTTTTAAGACCGATTGCAAAGTTAATGATATCGGTTCTTGACCAGTTTTGCAAGCAATATTAAGCAAGTTTAACCTTCCCAGCCAAAGCACTCTAATTGAATTAATGCAGGAAATGGGGACTCATCTTCATGTTTGATTAAATCCTTAAGCACAATCTTTTGCGTAGAGTGTTCTTTAAAATCAAACGCTTGAATAACAGATGATTTTTCAAGTGGGAAAATCTCTACCCCATCATCAAAAACCAAAGTCGCTTGTGTCCAATAAGAATCATGTGGAAAATCAGCACGTAACACTAAATGGCAACGGTTAATTTTCACCTTACGTCCAAAGTCAATCGTTAATTGCGCATCCGATTGTTGGTTAATCCCCCAAGACTGGAATGGATATTTTCCATGACCTAGACTAGTATAACTGCCATCAATCGTGTTTTTAGCAAAGAACACGGATTCGCCACGGGTTTCAACATTGGCACTTGCATGAGGAAAAGCCCCAGAATCTTGTTCCTGGTCATGTGGATTATAGGTCAAATTCTTATATTGTTCTATTTCAAAATCATAAGCCTTACGCACATAAACGCTATGATTGTTAGCTAAAAATAGATTTTCCGGCGAGGCCAAACGCTTTTCTTCGGCAAACAAAATTGGAAAACGCCAAGTATCATTAGGAATATACATCAGCGTTGGTGGTAAACATTCATCCATCTTAACGATAAAGTACTTTCCTTCATCAACTAATTCGACTTCAAAATAATCACCTTCGTTATAGGCATATTCTTTCCAACCTAAGGAAGCCATTCCTTCTCCTGCAGCAGTTAACGTAATCAAACGCTCTTGCTTATAATAATACTCCACAATTTCATTTTGTTTATTTTTTAAATGTATTTTAATCAAAATAATTCCTCCATTTTCTACATTTCATCCTACCATATTTTTCATGACAGAAAAAATGTATCCCAGCTTTGAGCTAAGATACACTTTAGCTTAATTTCTAATATGCCGAACTTGATAATGAAACTGATCAGCTCTAGCAACACTCAGCGTATATTCGATAACTTCATTATTAATATTATAAGTTGTACGCACTAAATTCAAGACTGCCGAACCTTCCGCAATCTCAAGATAACTCATATCTTTATTGCGTACGATGCTCGCATAAAACTCTTCTTCGGCAATATGAACAACTTGTTGAAAATCCTGAGAAAACAAATCATATAAAGGTTTCGTTTCAAGTAGCTTTTGGGTTAGATGCCAAAATTTTTTCACAGGCAAATAGGTCCGTTCTAACATCATTGGTTCGTCATCTGCTAGGCGTAACCTCTTCATTTTATAGAGAGGTTCTCCTATTGAAACCTGTAATTTACTTGCAAAATATTTATTCGCCTCAATCGTTTCAAATTCTAAAATGACCGTCTTGGGTTGCTTCCCTAAAGCTTTCATCTGTTCAGTAAAACTATAGGCACTCGTAATATTATTTGCTTTTTTAGATAAATCTGATACATAGGTCCCTTTTCCATGACGCCGATAAATATAGCCCATCTTCTCTAATTCTTGCAATGCTAAACGTACCGTGGTGCGACTTAAGCCATAACGATTGGACAATTCACGTTCAGATTCCAACTTGGTATTTGGTTCTAGTTCTGTCTCGATTTTCTCTTTTAATAAATCAACTAATTGATCGTACAAAGGTTGCTTGCTGTTAAACATAGCTACCATCGCCATGACTCCCTTCTTCTCTATCAACAGTAGTATAACAGATTGCAAACTGAAAGTATAAGCCTATGTAAAAAAAAGCTAGTTTTCTCTTACAAAATCATAAAAATTGTAAAATAGAACTAGCTTCAATACTCAACGATTTACAATTTAACAGGTGTCGCAGTTACTTTTAGGACTTCATTTAGATCTTCTATATTTTTACGTCCTTGTGTTTGCAACCATTCTCTTACTTGTTTTTCATCACCTGTAACAAATGGTTTTACGCCATTTGCCCAAGTCGCTCTACCACATAACACTCCATTGAAAGTAGAACCGGCTTCATGAGCAAAACGTAAAGTATCTTGGAATAAGCTAGCTGATACACCAGCACTTAAGAAGATAAATGGTAAGTTGGTTGCTTCACTTTGTTCCTTAAAGTATTTAGCTGCCTCTTCATTACTATAAACGACTTCACCTTCAGCAAAGCCCTCCACATATTTCATATTGACTGGAACTTCCACTTTCAATACATCCACTTGATAACGTGGTTTTGAAAATTCTTTCATCATTTCAATTACCTTATGTGGTTTCACTTTAGCAAATTCTTTAGAGCCGTTGTCCGCATTGTTCGCATCATAAGACAATAGTTCAAGGTAAAACGGAATATCTTCTGCGGCACATTCACTACCAATTCTTTCCACGAAGGCATGTTTTTGTTCATTAATTTCTTTATCTTCATCTACATCATAGTAAAGCAAGAATTTTACAGCATCGGCACCTTGTTCTTTGATACGTTTCGC
>DEQC01000068.1:0-355 GCA_002359055.1 Flavobacteriales bacterium UBA3376
TTCACCTTTAACGCAGTCTGTAGTATGACACGGTTATCTACTACCGTGCCATTCAAACCACCTACACTGACCAACTTGATGCCCAAAATCCGGTTGGCTCTATTCAAGAACACGGCATAAACTTCTTCGTGGTGTTGCATACAGTCTTTATGTGCTTCCCTGAATATCCTGGAAGCATCCGCAGAACTTTTAACGACGGCACGTTCGCTTGCTTTAACCTTATCTTTATAAGATACTGTAATCTCCGGAATGTTGAAATAATCTACTTTCATGATGCAAAACTTTAATTATGAAACAATAATTTTTTGCTTTCACAACCACAGGGATTATGCTCACTTCATGCAAGGTTTTGGTG
>DEQC01000068.1:420-4952 GCA_002359055.1 Flavobacteriales bacterium UBA3376
ACTTGTGAGTAAATGCCTGTAACTTCTCAATCTGTTCCACTTCAAAATGGAGATAAACAAACAGATTCGTTAATGAATAAACAATTGATGATAACTTATTGAAAAACATCAGAGATACGATTTTGTCAGTTGTTTTTTTATAGGTATTTTTGTAGGAAATTGAAAATACGATATTATGTCAAGCGGAGCAAGATTTTTACGAGCAGATTTGCATATCCATTCTTATGGTGAATTTGGGTCTTATGATGTAACTGATGTAACAATGATACCACAAACAATTGTGGATACAGCTATAGAAAAGGGCTTAGGAATAATTAGCATAACGGATCATAACGAAATTCTGAACTCTAACACTGCGATAACTCACGCACAAGGGAAAGACATATTTGTAATTCCCGGTATAGAAGTAAGCACAACACAAGGACATTTATTACTTTATTTTCCAACATTTAATGACCTGAGAAATTTTCATGGAAAACTCGCTATTAGTCCAGATAAAAAAACGTGCCAAAATGGTATTGTACAATGTCTTGACTTTGCTCAACAATATAATGGTTTAGGTGTTCTTGCCCATATTGAACTTGATTCTGGCTTTGAAAAAACAATCGGAAGATTTGGACCTCCTATGGAAGAAATCTTCAAACATAGAAACTTGCTCGGGTTAGAAATATGCTCCAAAGACAACAATGTTTTATATACTGATTTCGATGACGATCCAAACAGGAAAAGACTTATCGGATTGCATAGAGAAGCCTGTGAACACAATGAGTCATATAATCTCGCTAAGTTATTATCATCTGACGCACATGACCTAAATAGGTTGGGGGTTAATGCAGAAGGGGGAAAGAAATTAACAAGGATAAAAATTGACGAATTAAACTTTCAGGCTTTTAAAATAGCGCTCATAAGTAACGAATCAAGAATTAGACTTGAAGATTTCATTCCTGAACAAAGACCTGTAATTAAATCAATCAACATCGAGGGAGGACTTTTAGATAAAGTAAAAATAGACTTAAGCACTAACCTAACCTGTATTATAGGGGGTAGAGGTGCGGGGAAATCAACGTTGTTGGAGGCAATACGCGAAAGTTCGGGAAATAAGTCAAATGCGAGAGTTGTTGACTCTGATGTGTGGCCACAAAAGATTTCATTAAAATATGAAGATGAAGCTGGACAAATTTTAGAGTTTAATCGAGAAAAATTTGCTGATAATCACAATGTAACTGACCCTATCAATGGTATTTCAAGAATTGATGTAGAAAGTTACGGGCAAGGTGATACGGCTGAAACATTACAACACTGTGATACCAATCCCATGATTTTAGTGAAATTTTTAGATTCTTTTTTGGATTTAGATTCTTTTAAAAATCAAGACAGTGAAGTTGTGGCTAAATTGCGTGAAAACCAAAGCGAATCAAGGAAGCTAAGACTTGAATTGTTAAGTCTTCCAGACACTAAAAAAGCTTTATTGAATGAGCAAAAGAAATTAGCAAATCTTGAAAAGGAAAAAGCGGGAGAACTCGTAAAATATCAAACCGCATTAATCAAAGAAAGACAACTTCGAAATGGGCTAATTGAAGACTTGAATACTTTAATTAAAACATATAGGGATATTTTTAAGGATGATACTACTTTTAAAAATTTTGAAGGCTTGTCTGATTCGGAAATCATTGTTGGGAAAAATTATTTCAAAAAAGTAAAAGATATAGTTTCTGATTTTTCAAAAATAGTTTCAGAAAAATCGGGAGAATTAAATGCCGCTCTAAATCAGAAAATTGAAGAATTGAAAATAGAACTTGCTAATTGGCAGAAAGAGGAAAAAACAATACAAGAAGAAATAGACAAAAAGAAAGCTGCTCTTGAAGCACAAGGAATTCCTTTTGATTTGGGTAAAATCAATCAAATATCAAAAGACATAGTAGATTTAACCACAAGAGTCCAAAAATTGGAAAATAACCAAAAGTTGCTAAAGGACTTAGAAGCAAATCGAAAAGCTCTTATTTCAGAGAGAATAGATATTAAAAATAAAATCTATTATCATAGACGAGAGTTTGCTAATACAATAAATGAAAATCTGAAAAATACGATTGATGGTTTATTCATTACGGTTAAATATTCAGAAGGAAAGTATTCTGATGAATTTGAGAAGCAATTAAAAACCGTTATGGATTGGAGAACGTCTCAAGTCCCAAGAGCATCTATTATTTCAGCAAATTTATCTCCTTTGGAATTTGTTGATATATGCAAACGAAATGACCAAGTGAAATTGAAATCTCTAACTGACTCAAATGCAAATCGTCTTCTCTCTGATTCTGAAATACTAAACATGATTGAAAAAATCATAAAAGATTGTACTTATGAAGAATTTGAGGCTCTTGAATATGAAGATAGACCCAGTATATCAGTAACTAAGATATTTACAGACGAACAAGGCGTTCAGCAACGGCAAACAAAATCAATTTCTCAATTATCATTAGGGCAACAACAATCCATTTTACTGGGAATTTTGTTGCTGTCAAAAAGTGATAAACCGTTAATTATTGACCAACCAGAAGATAATTTGGATAGTGAATTTATTTTCAAGACAATTGTAATGAATTTGCGAAAAATCAAAGAAGTCAGACAAGTAATAATTGTTACACATAATCCAAACATTGCTGTATTAGGTGATGCAGAGCTAATAGTACCATTAAAAAGTACAAGTATAAAATCGCATGTGATGAGTTCTGGATCAATTGATAGAAAAGAAACAAGAGCGATGTGTTGCGAAATTTTGGAAGGCGGGAAAAATGCTTTCAAACAAAGGCAGACAATCTATGGAATATAAATATAATACAATGTAATTATATTTACTTTTATAGGCTTTTTGTTACTTTTTCTCCCGTCCACTAAAAAAGTCATGGAAAAAGTAACGGGCGACTTTTCGCCCGTCTGTCGATTGTATGATTTACTTTTTTCATGCAATCATTCGTTGTTCAATAAGAGGTATATTCTTTTTTACAAGCTCTATAATTTGGTCATGGTAGTCAGTGTTTTTGTTGCATACTCCTCTTGATTGGATTACCATCAGTTTGGAAAGAGAAAATTCTACGGTTTCAATCCGTTTGCCATCAATGGAAGCCGAAAGAATTAAAGAGTCTTCTTTTGAATGATAATCGGCTACGCAGTGATGCATAATCTTCCCTTCCAATATCATTTCCTCAATGCTTTCCAGTACTCTGACTGTTATTGTTCCATCGGAGAAAAACAAATCAAAGAATTTTCCTTTAATTTTGGCAAAATCTGCTTCGTTCTTCCTAAGTTTCTCAATTTCTCTTTGCGCTTCTGCCTTTGCTTTCTTTCTCATATATCGGTCATGCTCCTTTTGCAAATCATACGGACACACATACCGGGCATTGTGCAGGTCTTTGCCAAAGTAACGAAGATAGTCAATGTAATCGCACCAGAGGGAAGCATCTTTAACCATATAGCCATTGCGGTTACAGATACGAATGGATGCCCAATAGCTTGCAGTATCTCGGTGTTTGTCTTTCAAAAAGAGTTTTAAAAGTTCTGTTTGACCTGTTTTAAGCAGTGTTTCCATCTTATTGTCTGTCAGTAGTGCACGAAACAGGTCAAACGGGTTCACTTCATTTATTTGTTTTTTATAGCCTGCCCGTTTTACTTCGGGAATCACTCTTTGTCTTGGGTAAACTTCTCCTGTATGTATTCGATTATAAACACCATTCTCGGTTCTTAACTCCAATGGTGTATGAAAAATCCATTCATCATAATATATTGTCCCCATTGTCTGACGCAATCTCGCAAAGGTTGCATATCTGCCGTCAGAGGCAATCCACCGTTGCATCACTTCCGAATGATAATATTGAGCCGTTTCACCCACTTTAGCTCTCTGTTTTATCATAACAGTGCGCAATACCTGATAACCTTTGTGAGCAGTTATAATTGTCATATAAAAGCTATTTTCAAACACCCTGCATCTGTTGGTTTTTACGGTCAGTTTGGTTTTGCATTTCGGGCAATCGCACCCTAAAAGGGTATTAACCAATTCTCCCTCTCCCTGCCATGAATGAGCACACCTTGTACATGTGACGACACCTTTTTTTGTTCTTCGTCCAATATACTCTACGGCGTTATTATATCCCCACTCTATTTGTTGTTTGGTAATAGCGGGAAGCGATTTGCTCGCTTCCACTATTTGCTGTTGAAATTTATTTTTTGGTTTCATAGGCTTAAAAGTCAAATAATGATGGTTGATTTATTGTGATTGTCTGAGCTTTTCTGACAGGCTGTTTCATCTTGTTGTATGCCTCATCCTGCAGTTTATGAATAGCATTCTTGCGTGCTTGTTCTTTTTCTTCTTCGGTTAGTTCTATCACATGGTTCACTACCACATGAGCATTGATTTTCTCGCCCACTTTAATGTCATCTTCATCATAATAATGGACTGCCATCGAGTAGATTTCTTCATCAGCAAAGCCGTTACAACCACTCTTTTGTACTGTGTTTAAAATGTAGGTTATACAGTCATC
>DEQC01000104.1 GCA_002359055.1 Flavobacteriales bacterium UBA3376
GGGAAAAGGATGGCTCGTCCGTTGTCGAGGGGTAGGCAGATAGACCTCGTTGGTAACAACGAGGCCAGATAAATGACAAAGGTTTCATCTATGATGATTCACAGAATCCGGCTTATAGACTTGCTTTTTTTATACAATTTCAGCACTTAAGCCGCGGTCGAGTAGTGCAGTGCACATAGGCTCTAAGAATTCATAACTTCCAGATTTTACATCGCATTTTCCTTTGTAGTGAACCAACCAAGTACATTGCTCAGCTTGTTCAGGTGTATGCTTGCAAACTTTCATCAAAGATGAAATTACAAAATCGAAAGTATTTACATCATCATTGTGTAAAACCAATACATGTTTTTTCTTTTCTTTGAGCAAAATGTCATTGATATGCTCTTGCTCCCACGATGGTTTGTTTTGAAATCTGAGTTTCAATGTATTAAATTTTTAATTTTTTATAAATTTCAACGCAATCCATTCATTGCGTTGCTTTTTGTTGATAAACTTCAATCCTAAACTTTCACATAGTGATTTGATATCGTCAAAATCTTCTGTCATCAATCCACTAAGTATCAATTCTCCTTCTGTAAAGTTAAGATTTTTTACGTAGTTAGGAATGTCTCTCATCAATACGTTTTTGTTGATGTTGGCCAAAATGATATCGAATTCCTTTCCACCCAAACTGCTTGAATCTCCCAATTTGATGTTCAATTCTACCTTATTTCTATCAGCATTTTCAATGGAATTATCCACTGCCCATTGATCGAAATCGATGGCTTCTACGTAATTGGCACCTTTCATTTTAGCTAAAATCCCTAAAATAGAAGTTCCACATCCCATGTCCAAAACATCTTTGCCTTCGAATTCGGTTTCCAAAATATATTCCACCATCAAATGTGTGGTTTCATGATGACCTGTACCAAAAGCCATTTTGGGTTGAATGATAACTTCATAAGGAATTTCAGGTTTAGATTCGTGAAATTCAGCCCTGATATAACATTGATCAGCAACCAAAATAGGGTGGAAGTTGGATTCCCATTCTTCGTTCCAATTTTGTTGAATGATCTCCTTTTTTGTGTAACGAATTGTAACATCTTTCAAATCGTCAATGATTTGTTGAACACCTGATTCATCATCCAAATCTGTTCTTACATAAGCGCTGATTCCATTGTCGGTTTCGACAAAACTTTCAAACTCTAAATCTGCTAAAAAAGCCGTAAGGATTTCTCCGAACGGCTCTTTTGGTTGTATATCAAATTGATATTCTATATAATTCATAAATGTTATTTTCTTGCTGAAATAATAGTTGTAAAATCATCGATATTCAAAGAAGCTCCACCTACCAATGCGCCGTCGATGTCGTATTGTTTGAAGAAATCTCTGGCATTTCCAGCATTTACACTTCCTCCATATAGAATAGTGGTTGCATTGGCAACTGAAATTCCATGTTGCTCACCCACTTGTTTGCGGATAAATGCATGCATTTCTTGCGCTTGGTCAGGAGTAGCACTTCTACCTGTTCCAATCGCCCATACTGGTTCGTATGCGATGATCAAATTTTTAATTAAATCTTCTGGATTTTGTCTTTCCAAAGCGATTTTAACTTGTCTTTTCACTACCTCAAAATGGTCACCATTTTCTCTGTCTTTTAGTTTTTCACCTACACAAAGAATTGGACTCATTCCATTTTCATACAGATGGGTTAATTTCTTACCGATGTATTTGTCTTGTTCGTAATGATAAGCTCTCCTTTCAGAATGTCCAACTATACTCAATTTTGTTCCAATCGATAACAATTGTTCAGCTGAAATATCACCGGTGTAAGCTCCATTGGGCATAGCTGAAACGTTTTGAGCTGCAATTTTAATTGAACTGTTCATTAAATCTTTATTAAGTTGTTCCAAGTACAAATGGCTTGGTGCAATAATAACTTCGGCTATTGGTTTATTTGCTTTGACCCAAGTATTTAATCTTAATGCCAATTCTCTTGCTTGCGGAAAAGTTAAATTCATTTTCCAGTTACCAGCTACAATTTTTCGTCTCATGTTCTAAAGTAAATTTAAATTAATAAAGATTCTAATATATAAGTTAACATAACTATCTAAATATAAATTTAAGAATTTAGTTCTAATAATAAAAAGAGTTATGTCATGTTATTCTAACTTTTGGATCGAGCCAACCATAGATGATATCAACTAAAATATTGATGATTATAAATGTTGTAGCTATGACCAAAACGGCGCCAGTTACAACTGGCAAATCTAATGTATTTAATGCATTTACAATCTCTTTTCCTAATCCATTCCAACCAAATATAAACTCCACGAAAACCGCACCTGCCAACATCGATGCAAACCAACCTGAAGTAGCTGTAATCACTGGATTTAAAGCATTTCTAAGTGCATGTCTCCAAATGATATCCTTTGATTTCAATCCTTTGGCATACGCGGTTCTGATGTAATCTTGACTCAAAACTTCTAAAAGAGAATTCCTCGTCAATTGTGTAATTACCGCAAGTGGACGAATTCCTAAGGTTATCGCTGGTAAAATCAAATTCTTAAATGTCAAATGTTTTCCTTCTCCATAATCATCGATTTCAAACAAACTTCCTGTCATATTCAATCCAGTATAATTGTGCAATAAAAATCCAAAAATATAAGCAATGATAATGGCCGAAAAAAATGAAGGTGTACTCATTCCAAAACTCGTTACTACCAAAAGCGTTCGATCGATCCAACTGTCTTTGACCAAAGCCGACCAAATGCCTAATAAAATCCCAACGACTATCGCAAAACTAATCGCTGAAACCGCTAAAATCAATGTATTGGGCAAAGTTTCTGCTATGATGCTCGAAACGGTTTTTCCTTGTTTCTGAAATGAAATCCTCAAATAAGGTTTTTTCAATAAAATTTGATGATCACTTATTTTGAAAAGTCCAATTCCTTTGTACTTCCCACTTTCTATCGATGTGTAAGAATTTTTTATAGGCGAATGAACGGAGATGGGCGATAAATCATTGAGATAATAAATGTATTGCTTCCAAAGTGGCTGATCCAATCCTAAATTTTTTCTGATCAAAGCCAATTGCTCTGGATCTTCTTTTTGGTCCAACATCATACGTGCTGGATCACCAGGAAGCACAGAAAATAAAATGAAAACAATACTTACTACACCTAACAAAGTTAGAAATCCGTAAAAAAGTTTGTTGAGTAAGTAATTGATCATTTAGAAATGTTAATTAAATGATTTTAAAACTTCTTCAGCCGTCGGTAAAGGATTGTTGTGGAATTTGTTGATCACAGTTCCTTTGCTAAGAACAACTACACCCGGATTGCTTCTAATGATGGTTTTCAAAATCACTTGATCCATATAACAATGAGGCGATTCTAAATTTTCTATATCTCCATTGGTCAATGCAACTACTTCAACTCCTTGAGCCGTTAATTTTTCATACAATTGATTCAACTTTTGAACTTCTTCTGAGGTTACTTTTTCCGTAAATGGAGTGACGAAGAAAACAACTTTCTCGTGTTCCAAATAAAAGTCCGTCAAATCACCTTCTTCACAATCCAAAACAAAATCTAAAATCGGAGGAGTGTATCCAGCTGAAACCATTCGACTTTCAGTCAATTCTCCTTGCAATTCCCAAGGTGTTCCTTGTTCATACCATTTTGAATCACTCAAATATTGCTCATCAGTAATTTTTACAGTTTCACCGGTTTGTGAATTTTTTAAAGTATAAATCACTTCAAATTTTGGAGGTTCTTTTCCTAATTCTTCTGCTGATTTCATTCCTTCCGATATACTTTTTCCGATGGCATAAGCTCTGAAGTCAATCAAAGGCAATTTTGTAATTCCTGTATAAGAAACCCATCCGAATCCCAACAAAGCAATCAAAGTGATGGTATAACTGATCTTGTTGTTTTTGAATAATGGTTGAATGTATTTTTGTCCGATGAACAAAATGATGATCAATACCAATAAGAAAATATCTTTCCAGAACGATTCCCAAGGTTCTAATTTCAAAGCATCACCAAAACACCCACAATCGGTTACTTTGTTGAAATAAGCCGAATAGAAAGTTAAAAATGTGAAAAATACAATCAATACCAAGAGCGACCAAGTGGTGAATTTTCTGAAAATTCCTAAAAGCAATAAAACGCCTAAAATAATTTCAAATAAACTGAAAAATGTAGCTTGTGGCAAAGCCAAATCATGCAAAAATTGAATGTCAAATACATCGGGTGCAAAGTATTCTTCCAATTTATATCCAAATCCAATCGGGTCAACTGCTTTCACAAAACCCGAAATGATGAATAAAATTCCTACGATGAATCTACTGATTTGTACTAATATTTTCATGTTCTATTTGTTGTATAGTTCTTTTAAATTCCCGAAATACTGCTCAAATTTATTCAAATCTTCCTTGTCAATGATTGATTTGTGCACTTTATATCGCTTATTTGAAGTGTTTATATAATAATCACCAAACTTTTCTTCAATTGAAACAATATTTTCAAACCTTATTTCACTTTTTGTTAATTCAAATATGCTGATTTTTTCTTGATCTATTCGAATGTATTGATTTTTAACTTTTAAAAAATTAAAGATTAAATAAATCAAACCAAATCCCATCCAAACATATCCGAAATTCCCTTTGAATATAAGTCCAGAAACCACACAAACCAAGGCATAGAAAAATCCGAAATTTATATTTCTTTTAGAAAATCTAAAAATTAATTCACTCATTTTCTCTCATTAAAATCAAAGCAAAAACCGAATAATTGATCATATCCAAATAGTTTGCATCCAAACCTTCAGAAATAATCAATTTTCCTTGATTGTCTTCAATTTGCTTCACTCTTAAAATTTTTTGAAGGATTAAATCCGTAATTGAACTTATTCTCATATCGCGCCATGCTTCACCATAATCGTGATTTTTTCGTTTCAAAAGTTCAATGGCAAGATGGCTTTTTTCTTCAAATAATTCCAATGCTTTTTCATTGGAAACATCCAATTTATCAGCAATTCCTAAATCGAGTTGAATCAAAGCGATGATCGAATAATTGATTATTCCTATGAATTCACTTTCTTGTCCTTCATCGACTTTTTGTTCTTTTAACTCTTGTAAACTACGGATTCTTGCAGCTTTTATATAAATTTGATCTGTCAAAGATGGAAGCCTTAAAATCCTCCATGCAGGACCGTAATCCTTCAATTTGTTATTGAACAGATCTTTACATTCTGAAAATATCGATTGAAATTGATTTAAAGTTTTTTCCATACATTCGTTTCGTTTTCAAAAATACAATATTAACTAAAATATATGAAGATAAATTGCTCTGGAAAATTAATCGACCTTAGAGAACCAAAAATAATGGGGATTCTAAATATGACGTTTGATTCCTTTTATGAAGGAAGTCGATTGAATAATGCGGATGAAGCGGTAAAAAAAGCCGAATTGTTGTTGAACCAAGGAGCAGATATATTGGATTTGGGTGGTATGTCTACACGACCGGGTTCTTCTGAAATCACTTTGGATGAAGAGTTGAAAAGGGTAGTCCCAACTGTTGAAGCAATTATGAAAGAATTTCCTGAAGTGATAATTTCTGTGGATACTTATAGAAGTGAAGTCGCAAAACATTCAGTCGAAGCAGGAGCTTCAATTATCAACGATATTTCAGCTGGTGTGTTCGATGAGAAAATGTTTGAAACTGTGGCTGAACTAAATGTTCCTTACATTTTGATGCATATGCAGGGAAATCCGAAAAATATGCAACAAAATCCTCATTATGAAAATGTAACTTTGGAAGTCAATGAGTTTCTTTCTGAGAAAATTCAAGCATTGAAAAGTTTAGGCGTAAACGATATTATATTGGATCCAGGTTTTGGTTTTGGAAAATCTTTACAACACAATTATGAATTGATGGATAAAATGGATTTGATAGGATTTGGTGAATATCCAATTTTGGTTGGAATTTCAAGAAAATCAATGATTACTCAATTGCTAAATATTTCTGCCAAAGAGGCACTCAACGGAACTTCTGTTTTGAATCTAATTTCTCTACAAAAAGGAGCCAATATTTTGAGAGTACACGATGTGAAAGAAGCCAAAGAAGTGGTTCAAATCTGGAAACAATTTCAATAAAAAAACAAAATTTTGAAATAATTTATTCTGAAATCAGAAATGAATTTCTTCTTATAAATTGTAATTTTGTGAATCATTAAATTTAATCAAACGCTACAAATTCATTCAACATGAAGTTAATTTACAAAGGAAAAACCAAAGATGTTTATTCGACTGCCAACGAAAATGAGGTATTGTTAAAATTCAAGGACGATGTCACCGGAGAAGACGGAGTTTTTGATCCAGGAGCAAATACCGTTGGATTGACAATTGAAGGAGCAGGGAAATCAGGTTTGAAAATGACCACTTACTTTTTTGAAATTCTCAATAAAAAGCAAATTCCTACACACTTTGTGAGTTCTGATATTGAAAATCAAAGCATGGTCGTAAAGAAAGCAAGTGTTTTCGGCAAAGGTTTGGAAGTGATTTGTAGATATAAAGCCGTTGGAAGTTTTCTGAGAAGATATGGTGCATATTGCGAAGAAGGTCAAGATTTGGATGCTTTTGTAGAGTTGACCATCAAAGATGACGAAAGGGGAGATCCGACAATTTCAAAACAAGCCTTGAAAATGTTGAATATTTTGAATGAAGAGGAATATGATGAAATTGAAAAAAGTACCATCGAAATCTGCCAAATCGTAAAAGATGAATTGGCCAAAAAAGGTTTGGAATTGTACGATATCAAATTGGAATTTGGAAAAGATCATGAAGGAAACATCATGTTGATCGATGAAATTTCTGGTGGAAATATGCGTGTATATAAGGAAGGAAAATATATTGAGCCTTTACAATTAGAGAAAGAATTTTTGTCCTAATTGATTTTAAGTGATTGATTTACAGTCGATAGTTCACTACTTTCTACATTTTGTTTTTCCGATTTTTATAGCATTTATTTTCTTTAAAAATCAGTGGAAAAAAGCTTACATCATTTTGTTGTTGACCATGTTGGTGGATTTAGATCATTTGTTGGCCGATCCGATATTTGATCCGAATCGCTGCAGCATTAACTTTCATCCTTTACATACTTATTGGGCGATGATGATTTATGTAATTATGTTGTTTTTTAGAAAAACTCGTATAGTTGCCATTGGTTTGTTGATGCATATGTTGACCGATAGTATCGATTGTTGGTGGTCGAATTTGAATTGATTTCGGTCATTTAGAAATCAATAATAATTGTCGATTTTTGCAACTTATTTTGATTTATGGGAAAGGGAGAAGTTTTAAAAGGAGTTTTATTGGTAGGTTTAGGTGCGAGTATTTATGGAATGCTTGCGACTATTGTTAAATTGGCTTATCAAAGTGATTATACAACTGCAGAGGTTACGACTTCACAATTTACACTTGGTTTATTGGGTTTGTTTTTATTGAATTTGATTCAAACCAAAACCTCTGAAGTCGCCTTATCAAAACCTTCAAAGAAAGATATTTTACAATTGGTTTTGGCAGGAACTTCTTATGGATTGACAAGTATATTTTATTATTTATCGGTTCAATTCATCAATGTTTCTGTTGCCATCGTTTTGCTGATGCAATCGGTATGGATTGGAGTAGTGGTGGAAAGTGTGATGAACAGAGAGTTTCCAAGCCGAAGAAAGATTATATCAGCTATCATAGTTTTGATAGGAACTTTGTTTGCGACCAATGTGGTTCAGTCTGATGTAAATTTGGATTGGCGTGGATTTTTATTCGGATTTTTAGCAGCGATGTCTTTTTCGACTACAATGTTTGCTTCGAATCGAATTGCAACTCATCTTCCTGCTTTGAGAAAGAGTTTGATCATGCTTTGTGGTGGAGCAATCATGGTGTTTTTATTTTTAATTTTCACACAAGTTGGTCCGTATTATTTCTCAAACATATTTCAAGGAATTTCTTTTTCATTTGTAGAAATTCGAGCTTTTGACTTTTCTATTTTCTGGAGATATGGATTGTTTTTAGCGATTTTCGGAACCATTTTACCTCCGATTTTATTGAATTTAGGTTTTCCGAAAACTGGTTTAGGATTGGGAAGTATAGTTTCTTCCTTGGAATTACCTGTATCTGTAATGATGGCTTATATTTTATTGAAAGAGCAAGTTTTGTGGATACAATGGTTAGGAATTCTATTTATATTAATGGCAATAGTTTATATGAATTGGAATTCGATAGGAAACTTTAAGAAGTAATTGATTCAACTCGATTGATTGATTTTTTTGTTGAAATTATGGGTGATAGAATTGCTATCAATTCTGTTATAAACATAGGTTTCATCAGAGACTTTATGAATAATTATATTGGCTTTAATTGCTCGTTCATAAAGTTCTGCATCTGTACCAATCGGTAATTCATTGAATCCGCCCAGTTGTTTCAAAATTTCATTTTTAATAAAGAAAGTTCCACCAATGATACATTTCGAGAGATGTATCATTTGATCCGGTTGATTTCTATCGGGCACGTATTGATTTCCTATGATTTTGGCTCCACCATGTAGAAAATCGACTTTTGGATTTTCGTTCAAATAATTTTTTCTTAGGGATAAATGATTGTTCAAATAATAATCATCAGAATCCAAGAAAGTGATAAATTCAGCATTCGAAAGTTGAATTCCTTTATTTTTTGCGTGTATAGCACCTTTATTTTTTTGACGGAAATAATTGATTCGCTGATCTATTTTTTGAAGATTTTCGATGAGTTCATAAGTTTTATCTGTACTTCCATCGTCTATGATCCACGCTTCCCAATTGTTTTCATCTTGATTTAACAGTGAATTCAAAGCAATTTTCAGTTGCTGCTTGCGATTATAAGTTGCGATGATGACTGAAAATTTAGGCTTCATAATATTCACTAAAATAGTTAGTTATAAATTTAGTGAATTTAATTTATACGAGTTTTATGGAATAAAAAAAGTGGACAAATCTTAATTGTCCACTTTTAAATATTGATTTTATGGAAATAATTAATCAACCAAAACCCAATCACCTTGTTCGATCAAAGGTTGAGCTTGTTTATATTTCATTTCTTGTTTTTCTCCTGTTCTAACATTTCTGATAGCCACTCTATCGTTTCTACCGATTTTAACCACAGTACGAGGTGCTGTTACTTCAGGCGCTGATTGAGGAGCGTTGGTTGAAGTAGAACTCGATTCGTTGAAATAGTTGCTTCTCGGATCTGATTGAGTCGATTGTTCAGGACCTCTATTGGTTTCAACTTTTTCTTGCTTCAATTGTCTTGCTTGTTGAATTTGCTGTGGATCTGGAGTAGGGATTTCACCTTTGAACAAGAAAGAGATAATTTCTTTGTTCAATCGATCCAGCATTCTTTGGAAAACAAAGAAAGATTCTTGTTTATAAATTACCAATGGATCTTTTTGTTCGTAAACCGCACTCTGAACCGAACGACGCAAATCGTCCACATCCCTTAAATGCTCTTTCCAATGCTCATCGATCAAGCTTAAAGTAATTCCTTTTTCGAAATCTTTGATCAGCTTTTGACCTTGAGTATTGTAAGATTCTTCCAAATCAGTTACGACCATTAGAGTTTTCGTACCATCGGTAAATGGAACTTGAATTCTGGAGTAATTGTTAGATGGATTTTCAAATACCTGAGCAATGATTGGGAAAGCTTTTTCAGCTTGAGCTTGTGTATATTTTTGATAATCTTTGGTAGCTGCCACATATACTTTATCGGTCAATTCTCTGTTTGATAAAGATTTGAATTCGCTTTCGCTTACCGGTGAATCCATCGTAAAGAATTTGATCAAATCAAATTCAAATTGTTTGAAGTTTTCATTGTTTTTTGCTTCACTTACAATGGATGCAGATGTATCATAAATCATGTTGGCAATATCGACTTCGAGTCTATCACCAAACAATGCATTCTTTCTTCTTTTGTAAATAACTTCACGCTGTTTATTCATAACATCGTCATATTCGAGCAATCTTTTACGAATACCGAAGTTATTTTCTTCGACTTTTCTTTGCGCTCTTTCGATAGATTTCGAAATCATCGGATGTTGAATCATATCGCCGTCTTTATGTCCCATTCGGTCCATAAGTTTTGCAATTCTTTCCGAACCAAATAAACGCATCAAGTTGTCTTCTAAAGAAACATAGAATTGTGAACTTCCGGGATCTCCTTGACGTCCTGCACGACCTCTTAACTGTCTATCCACACGTCTTGAGTCGTGACGCTCAGTACCAATAATCGCCAAACCACCTGCTTCTTTAACTTCTTTAGAAATCTTAATGTCCGTACCACGACCCGCCATGTTGGTAGCGATGGTTACTTCACCTGGTTGACCAGCTCTTGCAACGATATCAGCTTCTTGTCTGTGAAGTTTAGCGTTCAATACATTGTGTTTGATTTTTCTCAAATTCAATGCACGGCTCAACAATTCAGAAGTTTCAACATTAGTTGTACCCACTAAAACTGGGCGTTTTTGATTTTGAGAAAGTTCGATGATATCTTCGATGACAGCATTGAATTTCTCGCGATTGGTTTTATAAACTTTGTCTTGAAGGTCTTTTCTTGCAATTGGACGATTGGTTGGAATTGCAACTACATCCAATTTATAAATTTCCCAAAACTCTCCAGCTTCCGTTTCAGCAGTACCTGTCATACCTGCTAATTTGTTGTACATACGGAAATAGTTCTGAAGTGTGATGGTTGCAAAAGTTTGAGTTGCAGCTTCGACTTTAACGCTTTCTTTGGCTTCAATGGCTTGGTGTAATCCGTCAGAATATCGACGACCATCCATGATACGACCCGTTTGTTCATCGACGATTTTCACTTGACCATCCATCACAACATATTCATTGTCTTTTTCAAACAAAGTATATGCTTTTAGCAATTGAGTCAAAGTGTGAATTCTTTCAGATTTAATCGAATAATCTCTGAAGAACTCTTCTTTTGCTGTATATTCTTCTTCTTTTGGAAGTTTTTTTGCTTCTATTTCAGCCAAAACAGTTCCGACATCTTGTAAAATAAAGAAATTAGGATCTTCCATATCTTGTGATAGATAGTCGATTCCTTTGTCGGTCAAATCAACTTGGTTGTTTTTCTCATCGATAACAAAATACAAATGCTGATCAATTTCAGGCATTTCTCGGTTGTTATCAGCTATATAGTGAGCTTCAGTTTTTTGTAATTGTGAACGAATTCCCTCTTCACTTAAAAATTTGATTAAAGGTTTATACTTAGGTAAACCTCTGAACACTTGGTAAAGATAGAATCCACCTTCTTTTGGATTACCTTCTTTGAAATGTTTTTTAGCAACGTTTAACGTTTTACTCAATTCTTCTCTTTGTTTGTTGAATAACTTTTCAACTTTAGGTTTTAAAGAGTCGAATTCTTGTCGATCGCCTTGAGCAACCGGACCTGAAATAATCAATGGCGTTCTGGCATCATCGATCAAAACAGAGTCCACCTCGTCAATGATAGCGAAGTTTAATTCACGCTGAACCAATCCATTCGGAGAATTTGACATATTGTCACGCAGGTAGTCAAAACCAAATTCATT
>DEQC01000108.1 GCA_002359055.1 Flavobacteriales bacterium UBA3376
AAAGGAGAATTATCTTCGAACCATTGTGCTTCCTTTGCGATGGCTTCAATTCTTTTTGTGCTTTCGAAATCTCTCAAAGACAACACAGTTTCAAAACTTCCTTTTTTTCCTAATGGATCAGTATAAACTTCAATGAATCCGTTGACAAAATCGATCACACTGTCGGTATCTTGAACCCAAGCCACATTGTATTTGTCCCAATCATTTACATCACCTGTTTTATAATAATTCACCAACAATCTCAAAGCTTCCGCTTGTTTTTCATTTTCGGCTACTTCAATTGCTTTTTCGATCCAATAAATCATTTGGTCGATGGCTTCACCATACATTCCTCCTGATTTCCAAACTCTTTCAACAACTTTTCCATCTTTTTTAGCCACTTGAGAATTCAATCCCCACTCTGGTTCTTTATCGCTATTTGGAAATTGACTGTAAAAATCAACAACTTCTTTTTCGGTTACCCCTTGATAAAAGTTCACTGCTGAATTGACAACATGGTCAATGTTCGGACGAGTGTCTTGAAGCATGGGTAAATAATTCTCATCAAAAATTACTTTTTGAAGAGTTTCTAATAAATCTTCTACAGTTTCACCTTCGGTCAATGGTAAATCCGAAGGATTGATTTCTTTCACCATAGATTCGAAGAACTCATAACTAAATTCAGGTTTGAATTTATAGTTTGAATAATGATGATGAATTCCGTTGCTGAACCAAAATTGTCCGGAATAAGTTCGGAAAGCTTCCCATTCTTCGGAGTTTTTATCGATGGAATCTGAACTCCAAATCGATTCTAAAACTTTTCTAACCATTAGGTTATATTTTCCTCTTTGGTCATAAATAATATCTCTACCCGCAAGTGCAGCTTCATATAGATAATATGCCAACTCTTTTTGTTGCAAAGTCAAATCCTCCCAACCAGGAACTTCATATTTCAAAATTTGCAAATCCGCAAATGACTCCGCTTTGTGTTCGAATTCAGTTTCTGCAGTAGCTTCTATGGTTTTGACCGAATCTTTACATCCGACCATAGTCGTTACAAATAAACCCGCAGACAATAACCAAAGCCCTTTATTTAATTGTACCATGTTATAATTTTTTATTTACAATCTCTAAAAGTATAAAATAATTCAAAGTTTAGGAAAACTAAGTTTAATAAAAGTTGATTATCGACTTTCAATATTAGCTTCAATTGATTTATCGACCCAAAATATAGCTTTCACTTATAAATACTTAGAACAAATAATTTCATTTAAGGATAATCTATTATATTTGAGAAGAAAACAATTTATTTTATGTCCAAGCAAGCATCTTTTATACGCCATAGAATTATCATTCAAAAACTCAAAAACAAACCGAGTACTTTTGATGAAATTTCAGATAAATTAGAAGACGAATCTTATTGGAACAATCAGGATTTAAGTATATCTAAGCGAACTTTTCAAAGAGATTTGAATGAAATCCAAAATATTTATGGAATTGAAATCAAGTATGATAGAAAGTTGAGAGCTTATAGGATTTATGATGATAAGCGAGATGAATACAGCGAGCGTTTGTTTGAGGCCATCGACATGATGCAAGTTTTAAAATTCAAACAATTGTTTTCAAAATACATACAGTTCGACAGTAGAGAACCTTTGGGAACTGAGCATTTGAGCGATTTGCTACTCGCTACTCAAAAGCGTAAACAAATTCAATTCAAATACAAAAAGTTCAAAGATGATAAAGTTGAAACCAGAACTTTTGAACCGTATTTATTAAAAGAATTTAGAAAAAGATGGTATGTATTTGGGTTTGATGTGGACAAAAAAGAAATGAGAACTTTTGGATTGGATAGGATTTCTCTTGTTCAAATTACTTCGAAGAAATTTCAATTTCCTCAGAAAATCAATCCAAAATTACATTTTAAAAATTCTTTTGGCATTATGGACCCTGGAAACAATGAACCAGAAACCATTCTATTGAAATTCAAAAATGGACAAGGTGATTATATCAAAACCATGCCTTTGCATTGGAGTCAAAAAATAATCGAAGAAAATAAGGATAAGATGCTGATTGAATTGAAGTTGATCCCGAACCTCGATTTCATCATGGAGTTGTTGTTCTATGGAGAAAATGTAAAAGTTTTACAACCCAGCAGTTTAGCAGAAAAAGTTGCTAATCATTTAAAAAATGCGGTTAGTTTATATGAAACCGATTAATTATTAACAAAACTTTATTAGTATTCGATAAAATATATTAATTTCACTAAAAATTTAAGCTAAATGAAAAAATACTTTATACTCTCTTTTGCTATTTTAGCACTTACAGGATGTCGTACAACTATGCAAGAAGATTGGAATTATTTTCCAAAAGAAGTTAGTTTAGACAACTACAATCATTTACAATTTATCAAAGTAAAGAAAGGTAACACCGTTTTGGTCAACGTACACGAGAATCCATCGACTGGATATACGAATACAACTGAGGTTGAAAGCAATTGCTCAGTTTCAATAGACGGTGGCGAGTTCATACAAGACGAAGCGAGTACCGGTTTGGTAGGTGCACCTGGTGTAAGGACTTACAAAGTTACTGGTAAAGAAACTGGAACTTGTTTGGTTGAATTCCAAACCCATGCGCCCGGAGAAAACGAAGATGTTCAGAAAAAAGGAATTTACTTTATAGTTGAATAATAAGAAAATAAAGCACTGGTGATACTGAATTTAAGGTAATTTGATACCAAAAATCTTAGCATCAGTGCTTTTTATTATTTTATCTTTCTTCTGATTTAAATTCTTTGATTATTTATACACGATTGAGAAAAATCATTGACTTTTTAATATCGTCATAAGTCACTTTTTTGTCCAATCCTTCATAGATTTCTTTCAAAGAAAGTTTTTCTTCTGACTTATTTTCTACCACAAACTTTTTAACTTTTTCGAAAACTTTCTCCTCGGGTTTGTACAAACTCAAATCAATTTCACTATCGATTTCTGATATTCTTATCAAGTGGCTTAAAATCGTGCCTTTGGTCAAACCTCTTTCTTCAATGATTTCATCCAAAGTCATTTTTTTCAAAACCAATTTTTTAGTGATTTGATAAGTAGAGACTTTTTCGATTTTTCCTTTTTGGATTAATTTTTCTTTGTTTTTATCAATTTTACTCTTTCTGAGCGAACCTCCAGCACTGAGTATAAATTGCCTAAATTCACTTTGCAAATCCTCTTCGCTCAAATTAAAATCCCATTCGGCCGATAATTCTCTGAATCTCGCATCGGCTTTTTGTGCGAGTTCATCGACTTCCAAAGCGGTTTGATTCAATCCTCTCAAACGCAAACCTTGTAAATCTCTTAAACGAGAAAGTGCAACATAGCCTTGGCCTTTTTCAAAAGCTTTGCTCAAATCTATCATGGCTGCATCTAAGGTCATTCCTTGACTTTTATGAACAGTAATCGCCCAAGCCAATCGCAAAGGAATTTGAGTAAATGAAGCCAAAGCTCTACCTGTTTCGTCTTCAATTGCCCAAGATTCTGCTTTCGCTTCAACAAGTTCACCATCGAAAGTTTTCACCAAAGGATTTCCTTCCGAATTAAAGCCAGTCACTCTTCCCATAGTTCCGTTGACATAACCGACTTCATAATTATTTTTCACAAACATCACTTGAGCTCCTCTTCTCAATTCCAAATCTTCCATAGCTAAAACTGATTTTTTCAGCACATCGACCAAAACTTTATTTCCTTTGGTTTCAGCTTTAAAAACCTTTGAAGCACCACCGATTTGTTCCAAATACATTTTGTTGATTCTATCGACATCCGAATTATGAGTAAAAAGTTTGGTTTCTTGTTCACCTTCATCGGGATGAAATTCCAAACGAGTTTCTAACAAGTTGATGGATTCTTCAGAAACATTTCCTTGCCTAATTTCATTCAAAATCATATTTAACTCATTGCTTTCTTGTCTATGTTGCTCGGTCAAATAGCATATAACGGGTTCAGCTTCGAGCCAAGCAGTTGACATAAAAGCAAACTTTTCTCGAGCGGTTTCCCATTCATTTCCTATGGGAGGCAATTGGAAAAAGTCACCTGAAAAAACTACTTGAACACCACCGAAAGCCAATTCGTTTTCTTTGAAAAATTTCAACACCTGATTGACCAAATCCAATTGATTTCTATGCAACATTGAAATTTCATCGATTACTAAGACTTTCACTTTGTCCATTTTATCTCTGAAATATTTTCTCTTTTTTAAATTGGATAAATGTTGTAAAGACAAATTTTCTCGAATGCCTATACCTGCCCATGAATGAATAGTCATACCGTTCATATGCGTTGCTGCGATTCCAGTGGAAGCAGTAACAGCTACAGGAATTTTATGTTCTTTCAGATATTGTATGTATTGATTGAGAACATAGGTTTTTCCTGCTCCGGCTGAACCTGTTAAAAATACATTTCGACCTGATTTCAATATGGCCAAAGCTTTTGATTGAGTCATGTTTGGATGAGATATTTCAGAAGATTAATTAATAAATCTGAGTTTACAGAATTTTTACAAATTTAGTAAAAGTCGCGATAAACCCATCAAAAATAGAATCTATCCCAAAATAGTTTTCAATAAAGGTAGATAAAGCTTAAATTTAGCCAGTTTTTACTATATAAATTTATTTTATGAATCAATTCAAAGTTAGTATCAAGAACGGAAATACGTTTGAATTAACAGAAGAGCAAGCAAAAGAAATTGATGTTGTTCAATTGGGAAACAACCAATTTCACCTTTTGAAAAACAATCGATCTTTTCAAATTGAAATCTTGAAAGAAGATTTTTTCAAACGAACTTATACAATTAAAGTAAATGAATTTGAATTTGAAATAAACATTTCAACTCCTTTGGAGAAACTGATCAAAGAATTAGGATTTGAATTGGGTTCATCAAAAAAGGTGAGCGAAATCAAAGCGCCTATGCCTGGTTTGATTTTGAGTTTAAAAGTCGAAGAAGGTCAAGAAGTGGAAGAAGGTCAAAGTTTGTTGATTTTGGAAGCCATGAAAATGGAAAATAACTTCAGTTCTCCAAGAGCTGGAATCATCAAATCCATTGCTGTAAAGGAAGGACAAGCAGTTGACAAAGGACAAATATTAATTGAATTCGAATAATTCAATTGCTAAAATTCATTCAATCAAATTTTAAATCAATTATGAAAAAAATACTAATAGCCAATCGAGGTGAAATTGCACTAAGAATCATGAAAACAGCAAAAAAAATGGGAATAAAAACCGTTGCTGTTTATTCGACTGCTGATAGAAAATCACCACATGTACGATTTGCTGATGAAGCTGTTTTGATCGGTGAAGCTCCATCGAATCAATCCTATTTATTGGGCGATAAAATCATAGAAGTAGCTAAAAGTTTAGATGTTGACGGCATACATCCTGGTTATGGATTTTTATCAGAAAATGCTGAATTCGCTGAAAAAGTCGAAAAAAGTGGTATGAAATTCATCGGTCCAAAATCTCATGCCATAAAAGTTATGGGTGATAAATTGGCCGCCAAAGAAACCGTGAAAGCTTATGATATACCAATGGTTCCAGGAATTGATGAAGCCATAACCGATGTTGAAAAAGCAAAGAAAATCGCTGAAGAAATTGGTTTCCCAATTTTGATCAAGGCTTCAGCAGGTGGTGGAGGAAAAGGTATGAGAATCGTCGAAAATGTTTCTGAATTCGAAGAACAAATGCAAAGAGCAATTTCCGAAGCACAATCCGCTTTTGGTGATGGATCGGTTTTCCTCGAAAAATACATCGCTTCTCCACGACATATCGAAATTCAAATCATGGCCGATGAACATGGCAATGTGATTCATCTTTTCGAAAGAGAATGTAGCATTCAAAGACGTCATCAAAAAGTAATTGAAGAAGCTCCTTCGGCTATTTTAACACCTGAATTGAGAAATAAAATGGGTGAAGCTGCTGTAAAAGTTGCGAAATCCTGTGATTATGTAGGTGCTGGTACGGTTGAGTTTTTATTGGATGAAAATATGAATTTCTACTTTTTGGAAATGAACACTCGTTTGCAGGTTGAACATCCGGTAACTGAGCTTATCACAGGTTTAGATTTAGTAGAACTACAAATCAAAATCGCGAGAGGTGAAGAATTAAACATTCGACAAGAAGATTTGAAAATTCACGGACATGCATTGGAATTAAGAGTTTATGCAGAAGATCCAATGAACGACTTTTTACCAAGTGTTGGTAATTTAGAAGTTTATCAATTGCCCGAAGGAGAAGGAATTCGAGTGGATAATGGTATTGAAGAAGGTATGGATGTTCCAATTTATTATGATCCTATGCTTTCAAAATTAATCACTTATGCAAAAACACGTGATGAAGCTATCCATTTGATGATTGAAGCCATTCAAAATTACAAAGTGAAAGGAATTGAAACCACACTCCCATTTGGAACTTTTATTTGCAAACATGAAGCATTTATCAGTGGAGACTTTGACACAAACTTTGTTAAGAAATATTTCTCTGAAGAAAACATCAAATCCAATGCTGAAACAGAAGCTAAAATAGCAGCACTTGTTGCATTGAGGTATTATTTAGAAGAAAGAAAAATCGTTAGATTACCAAATTCGTAAAAAAAATGGAAGATAAATTCAAAATTTTAATAGAGAAAGAAGCTCAAGCAAAATTAGGTGGAGGAGAAAAAAGAATAGCTTCACAGCATTCAAAGAAAAAGTTGACCGCAAGAGAAAGGGTTGAATATTTGATGGATGAAGGTTCTTTTGAAGAAATTGGAATGTTGGTGGAACACAGAACCAACGATTTCGGAATGGACAGAGAAAAATACTTGGGCGATGGAGTAATTACTGGTTATGGTACCATCAATGGACGTTTGGTTTATATATTTGCTCAAGATTTTACTGTTTTTGGAGGCTCACTTTCAGAAACTCACGCTGAGAAAATTTGTAAAGTCATGGACATGGCTTTGAAAGTAGGTGCGCCTATGATCGGTCTGAACGATTCAGGTGGAGCTCGAATTCAAGAAGGTGTAAGATCTTTGGGCGGATATGCAGATATTTTCCATAGAAACGTTCAATCTTCTGGAGTAATTCCTCAAATCTCAGCCATAATGGGACCATGTGCAGGTGGAGCGGTTTATTCTCCAGCCATGACAGATTTTACGATGATGGTCGAAGACACAAGTTATATGTTTGTTACTGGACCCAATGTTGTAAAAACTGTAACCAATGAAACCGTAACAGCAGAAGAGTTAGGTGGTGCAAGTACACATTCAACCAAATCCGGAGTTGCTCATACAACTTCAGCCAACGATATTGAATGTTTGGAAGATGTGAAAAAACTTTTGAGTTATTTGCCTCAAAATAACCAAGAAACTCCAGAAAAACTTCCTTATGAATTGGGCGATGAATTACGTCCTGATTTGGATACATTTATCCCTGAGAGTTCATCGACTCCTTACGATATGAAAGACATTATCAAAGAATTAATCGATTCGGATAGTTTCTTTGAAATTCATAAAGATTTTGCTGAAAATATAGTGGTAGGTTTCGCTCGTTTGGGTGGAAGAAGCATTGGTATAGTCGCCAATAACCCAATGTATTTGGCAGGTGTTTTAGATGTAAATAGTTCAGTTAAAGCTGCGCGATTTACTCGTTTTTGCGATGCTTTCAACATTCCTTTATTGGTATTGGTCGATGTACCTGGATTTTTACCTGGAACGGATCAAGAATGGAATGGAATCATCGTTCATGGTGCTAAATTATTGTATGCTTTGAGTGAAGCTACAGTTCCAAAAGTTACTGTAATTACGCGTAAAGCCTATGGTGGGGCTTATGACGTTATGAACTCAAAACATATCGGTGCCGATATGAACTTTGCTTGGCCATCTGCTGAAATTGCAGTGATGGGTGCTAAAGGAGCTTCTGAAATTATTTTTAGAAAGGAAATTGCTGAAGCTACCGATCAGGAAGCTAAGTTGATCGAAAAAGAAAAAGAATATGCTGAACTTTTTGCCAATCCTTATGAAGCTGCAAAACGAGGTTTCATAGATGAAGTAATTTTCCCAAGAAATACCCGAAGAAAGTTGATCAAAGCTTTTTCAATGCTTGAAGGAAAAAGAGTGGAACTACCCAAAAGAAAACACGGAAACATTCCTCTTTGATCGAATATCATACATACAAAAAAGCCGTTTCGAATTCATGAAACGGCTTTTATTTTAGATTTTTTATTCTAATTGTCTTTAAGTTGAGTGGAAATATTGAAAATCGCTCCGCCTTGAAAAACAATTGAAGCTTG
>DEQC01000051.1:0-1087 GCA_002359055.1 Flavobacteriales bacterium UBA3376
TTGGTCCTCATCATCATACTTATAACGCCTATCATGATTAGCCTCGGTGCCAATACTTATCTCTCACAAAATGATACCCAACATCTAAGTATTGAAGAAGCAAAAGCTATGGCTCAAAAAATAGGTTATATAACTGCTGCGTTTAATATTTTTATAATTCTTATCTTTAGCGCGATTTATTATGGTTTCATTTATGGAACTTTTTTAAGAAGATTAGGGAAAAACCTGAAAGAGTTAAAGTCTATCAATCATTAGCAATAATGAAAAAGAATCAAAATCATTTGTATCTATTTACAGCAATTGTTTTTCTTTTGCTGATACAACTAAAGCCTATTCACAACTTTAGTCACCTCTTTGATTCTACACATTCGACTACAATCGATTCTCATGAAAACAATGAAAATTTCAGTGCAATTGACTTTTGTGAAATTTGTGATTACAACCTTTCACCTACCTTAGAAGTCATTGCTTATAGTGATTCGAAAGTTATTTTCTCTGAATTTGATATCAAACTTATTCTTTCGAAAACAAATAGTTTTTATTCCAAATATTACTCTAAAAACAAACAACTCCGAGCACCTCCAGTGCATGTATAATTTGAAATTCCCTCTCCATTATTGTAACAATTTTATCAATAAATTTTCAAAACAATTAATCCTAATTGATTGAAAAACAATTTTAAATTATGCATAAATATATTCTAATCGCATCCTTTTTTATATTGGGAGTCAATGTTATGGCTCAAAATATTTTAAATGGACAAATCATAGATGAATTAGATTTTCCATTGGAAAATATTCAAGTTCAAATCAATCAATCAAATATTATCACCGATGCTAATGGTGAATTTAAAATAGAATTAGACAACGATCAAAACATTCAAATTAAAATAGATCATCCTGATTTTCAAACTTTTGAAACTTCAATTTCTAAATTAGAAAACAAAAAATATACATTCCAACTGAATTATATCGTTTATGAATTGGACCAAACAATTTTACATTTTCACCAAAAAGAAATTCAAAACAAACAATTAATTTCAACTGAAAATCTTAGAGAAGATTATTCGGCTTCAATTGCTAAAACC
>DEQC01000051.1:1248-10776 GCA_002359055.1 Flavobacteriales bacterium UBA3376
ATCGAAATTATCAAAGGTGCTGGTGCTTTACAATACGGAAGTGATGCCATCGGTGGAGTGATATCAATCAACAATAAAGTTAAACCTTTGAGGAATTCTACCAACGGTGAGTTCAATCTTTTGGGAAGAACAGCTAACGAATCCTTAGGCGCAGCTTTTAAAATCAATCATAGAAAAAACGATTTTTATTATAAATTTTCAGCTGATTATACAGATTTTGCTGATTATTCTGTGCCTACTCAATCGGTTCTTTATCAAAATTTAAACATACCGATTTACAATGAGAGAATGAAAAACACAGCGGGAAATAAATATTCAGTTTCTGCTCAAACCGGTTATGTTTCTGATGCATTCGAATCGGTTTTGTCGATCAGTAATTTCTATCAAAAATTCGGATTTTTCCCAGGTTCTCATGGTGAAGCGGGCGAAGGCGATGTTTCTGACGATGGCAACAGAAGAAATATAGATTTTCCTTATCAAAATGTAAATCATTTCAAAATAGAAAACGAATCAACGCTTCATTTCGACGAAAATTCCTTGGCTTTTTTATTTGCATATCAAAACAATCATAGACAAGAATGGAATGAATACCACTCTCATCACGATCACGAACATCGCTACCAAAGCGAACATCCACATCACGATCATCCACACGATGAACACGACTTTGGAGATTTAGAATTGGATTTTAAATTATCAACTTTTGATACTCAAGTAAAATACAATCACAAATTTTCTAAAAACAATCAATTGACCACAGGTTTTCAGTCTCAATTTCAAAAAAATCTAATCGATGGATATGGATTCCTAATTCCAAAATTCAATCGACAAAATTTAGGTTTTTATGCCATAAACGAAATTGAAGTTAGTCCAAAACTTAGCTTGAATTATGGATTGAGATTTGATCATACACAATTGAAAATCGATGCTTTTTTCGATGATGAATTGTACCATTATTTATTAGAAGATCATGAGCATGAAGAAGCTTTGTATTTGGCACAAAGAAGTCAAGATTTAAATAAGAATATCAATAATTTAAATTATTCATTAGGCATTCTTTATCAAGCTTATAGAAACTGGGATTTCAACTTTAACTTTAGTAGTAATTTTCGAATTCCTACTGCCATAGAATTGGCTTCAAACGGAGTTCATCATGGATCATTTAGGCATGAAAAAGGAAATCCAAATTTGGATGCAGAAAAAGGTTGGTCAGCTGATTTTAAAATCGGTTTTCACAACAATGGTTGGGATATTGTTTTGAATCCCTATTTATATTATTTCAAAAATTACATTTATCTCAATCCGACCGATACGGCTTCGCCTCTACCCGATGCTGAAAATATTTATCAATTCGATCAGGCGAAAGCGATTATCACGGGTGTGGATTTAAGCATTGAAAAGAAATTTTCTGATCGATTGAAAACTTATTTGAGTTTTGAATATCAATACAACGAACTCGAGCATGAAGATGGAAGTTTTTCACCTTTGCCATTGAGTCCACCTGCCACTTTATTCAACGAGTGGACGGTTCGATTGATAGAAAACAAAGGAATATTTGAAAGTTTAGATTTATCGGGCAATGTTAAATTCGGCGCTAAACAGAGTAGAATTGCTAAGGACGAAAAAGTCACAGATGCTTACCACATTTTTGGTGCATCTTTAAAATCTAAATTTTCAATCCATTCGTTCAGATTCAATGTTTATTTGAACGCTCAAAATTTAGCCAATAAAAAATATTACAACCACATGAGTTTTTATCGTGCTTTGGAAATTCCTGAAATGGGAAGAAATATTCAATTGGTTTTAAATTTTCCCTTTTAAATAGAATCTTAAGATTAATTTGTACAAATTCAAAGCTAAGTTTAACTTAGCTTTGAATTTTTAATTGATACAAAATGATTGCAATTGCAGACAGCGGTTCCACAAAAACGGATTGGGTAATTTTGAATGATGATTTGACAGAGAACTTCCGGACTGAGACCATTGGATTTAATCCATACCACATCGATGCTAATTCTATCGGCCGAGAAATTTCCAAAAATTCAAAATTAAAAGAGATAGCTGAACAAGTAAAATCGGTTTATTTTTATGGTTCTGGATGTTCAAATGAATCTGCGATTGAAATTGTAAAAAATGGCTTGAAAACAATTTATACAAATGCTGAATTTTCTATCAATCATGATTTGTTAGCCGCTTGTTATGCGGTTTATAGAGATAAACCTGCTATGGTTTGTATTTTGGGAACTGGTTCGAATGCATGTTATTTTGATGGAAAAAACATCAAAGAAGCAACTCCTTCACTCGCATATATTTTGGGAGATGAAGGAAGTGGATGTTATATGGGAAAAAAATTGGTTCATGCTTATTTCTCAAAAAAATTACCCAAAGAACTCGAAATAAAATTCAAAGAACAATACGATTTAGACATAGTCACCCTCAACGAAAATGTTTATAAAAAACCATTGGCGAATGCATATTTAGCTTCATTTAGCAAATTTGTTTACGAAAACAAAGAACATACTTTCATGCAGCATTTGATTTTTAACTCTATGAGAGATTTTTTTGAAAATCAAGTTTTACCGAATCCAGAAGCGAGATTTTCTGAAGTGAATTTCATAGGATCTATTGCTCATTTTTTTGAAGATGAAATCAAAGCTGCAGCCGCTAATTTGCATTTAGAAGTCGGACATATCGTTAGAAAACCTATTGATTCTTTAGTAAATTACCATATCAAATATATTTTAAATCGATGAAACAACCCTCAATAGCTGTTATATCTTATAACACTCCACACAGAAAAACACAAGATGTTTTATTTCAACTAAAAGCCAAAGGATATGAAAATATCTGCGTACTCGCTTTGCCTTTTGTGAAAAGAGAAAATCCTTTTCAACCGATTTTTGCACACAGACCTTCGACTGCAATTCAAGTAGAAACTGATGTTTTATGCAAAAGATTAAATTATAATTTTCAAACGGTTAGTTCAGAAGAAATTAATGATTACTTAAATCAAAACAAAACTGATTTCACTTTGATAGCAGGCGCTGGTTTGTTGCCAGATGAATTGGTAGAAAATCATAAACTCATCAATTCTCATCCAGGTTGGCTACCCCAAGTTCGTGGATTGGATTCTTTCAAATGGGCGATTCATAATCAACGAGAACTTGGTGTGACATGTCATTTTGTAGATTCTGAAGCCGATGCTGGATTTTTAATTGAACAAGTGAAAGTTCCGATTTATAAAAATGATACTTTTCATTCGGTTGCTTATAGACAATATGAAATTGAAATCGACTTACTCATCAGAAGTATAGAAATTATTCCAAATATTTCAGAATTTCCATCTTTGAGTACAACTGAATGGGAAGCGACAAGACGTATGCCGAAAGCAATTGAAGAAAATATTATGGAAAAATTCGAAATTTATAAAGATAAATTTGCTGAATGATATTTGAACGTCAAACAAAGCTTAGATTAATTCTGAGCTTTGTTTTGATAACTTACATAGTTTCCAAAATTTCAATTGCTATAAAATCGCCATTTGCATCATAACTTCCTCTAAAACTAATGTATTCTCCAACTGAAAATTCTCTTTTGACCGACGAATTGTTTTTTAAATTCTCATCGATTACCCAAACAAACTTTCGGTTATTTTGAACATCGAGCAAAGTTAAATATTGACCTTTTTCGGATTTATTTACTTTTTCAACAGTCCCTGTCAATTGATGAATTCCTCCTTCCCACAATTCTTCTGAAGAATTTTTATCATCAGTTGAAACCATCGCTTGTTTTTGACAAGAAGTTAGAAACAATATAAAAAAGCTGATCAATGCTAATTGAAATTTATTCATCATTTTATGGATTTATGATTCCTTAAATGTAGTTTTAATTTATCATAAAACAATAAAAGTTAAACGCAATCCGAAAACCCAGCAAAATTAATTACTGAGTTTTCTCGGTAGGTCAGGTTAAACCTACATTTTCAGATTGGTTAAGAAAGTCCTCTTTGCTACTCTCTACTTTTAATCTTAATTTATATCAAACATTCTAACTTTATTCTTAAGATTTATTCGATACTGAATCGATTAACTTTTTTATCTATACCTAATATATTCTTAAAATCTCACAATTAAAATGAACATTATCATAAAACTAATTTAATTGTAAAAAATATAAATCAACTGAAAATCCGTTCAATGAAAAATGCTGATAATTAGTCAGCTATGATGTTTTTCAAATGAAATAAATCTTATATTTATACTTACATTCATTTAAATTAATTTTCATTTCAACTCCACAACTTAAAAACGCTCTACTATGTACAAATTCGCATCAGCTTTTGCCGATTTTATAGAAACTCAAAAGAGTAAATTGAACAATGAAATCTTTTCAGGAATCATAGATTCAATCAAACATGAATTCAATTATAACGACTTCAACAATTATTTAAAAGAAAAAGAAATCTATTCAATCGAACAATTTAAAAACGAAGCTTTAAATCTATTGATCGCTTATTCCTATTATATACTCGAAGACAGCGTGATTTCAGAAACAGAAATTCGCGATTTCACTTTTTTGAAAAGGATTTTTAGAATTCGTGAAGGCGATTTTATCCAAAACAAAAATTTTGAAATCAAAGAAATTCTCAAAATGGAATTTATAAGAATTTATTCTGATCATTTTGTCGATGAGCAAGAGCAATTACTTAAAATAAATCTTCAATCCTTGTTTGATTTGAGCTATGATGAATTTGAAGAAATCAAAAAAGATGAAGTCATCAATTCACTTATCAATGGCGCCAATCCGAAAGATTTGGACATAAGTAAAATTCCTGATGGATTTAATTTTTAATTCAAATATGGATTATCGTCTCTATCGTGTTTCACCCAAATCAACCTCGAAGAATCGTATCCAATTTCTTTGGCTTTGTTCAAATATTCTTTTTTGATATCTTCAGGAATTTCTTTGGTACGAGATAAAATCCAAAGATAATCGAGATTTCTTCCAGCAACCAAAGCATACTTATATTCATCGTCCAAAGCAACCACATTATAACCCGAATAAAACGGTCTGAAAAAACTAACTTTCAATTCAGCAACGTTTTTATCTCCTCTGAATTTAGCCCAACCATTGGCAACTGTCCATTCGTTTTTCTCATAATCATATCCACTGTTTTTCACTAGAACATTTCCCTTAAAATCATCCGAATATTGAGCCGAAACATTGTTCAAACCTTCTTCATGTTTGAAATCAATTCTGGCAATTTCATACCAAGTTCCTAAGTATTTTTCAATTTCAAAATCTTGAACTGCTGTTGCATTTTTAGGAATTGAAGAACATGAAATAATCGAGAACAAAATTCCCAATAAGATCAATTGTGCGATGTTTTTAATTACTGTTTTCATTAGATTCGGTTTTTATATATTGATTGATAACTTCTGAAAGCAAATGTTCACTTTCAATGTTTTTTTCGTAAATAGGCAAATGAAATTCATTGAGTTTATTCAACAATCTTATCAATTCCAACTTCTCAGCTTCCGTAAGATTTCCAGTAACTATAGTCGTTGCTTGCCTGATTTTATCCATTTGTTTTTCGAGTACATCTAAACCTTTTTTTGTAATTGAAATCAATTTACTTCTCTTATCAATTTCAGAAGATCTTTGAGACACCCATTTATTATCGATTAAACGCTTGATAATCTGCATACCCGCGGATTTTTCGTGCACATTTTTTTTGATCAACTCCATTTTAGTCATTTCTCCACTTGCCTTTAAATTGATTAAATAAATAAAATCGTCTTGAGTTGAAAATTCAGATCCATGAATAGCCGATTTAGAATACAATCTCGCGTATCGATTCATATGAACAATCAACGTATTGATCACACTCTCTGAACTTCTCCCCTTCTCTTTCCCTTCCCAATCCGGTTCATGAACTTCATATTCCAATTGATAATTCAAAGTAATCCACTTCTTAAATCCTTCAATGCTTAATTTTTCGTTCGATAGATGCAAACCTTCATTTTCATATTCCTCTATCAAATCCAATGCTTCTTTTAAAAACTTGTATTTCATTATTTCAACCAAATAGATTACAAATATACTAACAAAATCAATAATTAGTGCGAATAAGCACTAAAGCCCTAATGAATTAGTTTACTTTTGTATCAAATAACAATATATTCCTATTATGAAAAAGTTTTTAGTATTACTTTTCATTATTTGTTTATTTGCTCAAACCTTTGCACAAGTCAACGGAATCATCAGAGGAAATGTAAAAGATATAAATACTCAACAAGCTTTGGAAGCAGTTGAAATTATTCTAACTTCTTCAACTGATTCGGAAGTTGAATATGTTGTAGTTACAGATGAAAATGGTAATGATTTCAAATTATTTGACCACTGGAAAAGGAGTTTATGATTATTCACAATTGAACGACAAAAGACTACCAATATTTAGTCAATTGGATTTTAGAATCGATAAAAAATTCAATTTCAAACAATCCAGTTTGAGTTTATTCTTAGATTTCCAAAATATTTTATTTTACAAAACACCTTATTTACCGAAATTTTCTTTCGAAAGAACCGATGATAATTCCGGTTTCATAACCACTGATGGTCATCCTATAAAAACTGACGGAAGCAACGCTATTCCAATCATACTCGAGCAAGAATCAGCTTCCATAGTTCCTTCGATTGGATTTATTTTTGAGTTTTAATTGTTCAATTAAAAACTATTCAATAAATAATATTATTTACTACTTTTACCCATTCACACAATTTTTTATATATGAGAAAAATTATACTAATTCTAATAACTTTTTCCATTCAATTGAAACTTTCAGCTCAAGAATGGGAAACTGTTGCTTTTATGCCTATGAATTTTGCAGTCACTCAAATTCATGTTGCTAACGAACAAAACATAGTTGTCGCCTCAGAATTTTACAAATTACTTCAGTGGAAGGGCGAAGAATGGAACAGTATAGGTGATTTTGAAAATGGATTTGCAATTCCTCATTTTTTCTATTTAGATGACGATAATATTTATGCGACTAAAAATGATTATTTGAACGGAAATGATGAGAATTACAACTACATCGCACATTGGAATGGTAGTGAATGGAGCAATGCACACGATTTGAACGTACCTAAACCAATCAATAAAATTCATGTAATCAACCACAATGAAATTTATGCTGTAGGCGAATTTACTTTGCCTGGCTACAACTGGAAACCCGTAGCTAAATATTCAGAGGGCAATTGGTCGGTGGTTGGAATTGATGATTCTCAAGCGGGATCCTATAGCACTTACAGCAGTCTTTGGGTCAACAACGAGAATGATATTTATACCACAAGCGGTTACAGTGACGCCGGTGTGATTCGTATCAAACATTGGAATGGAGAAAATTGGCATGTGTTTTATCATTATCAATTGGACGAAGCCGAAAGGTTGAGTCAACCTGTTCCTGGAGAAAATGGAAGTGTTTACGCATTTGGTTATAAAGTTTCCACTGGAGAATCTTGCATCACTCGATGGAATGGAGAATTTTGGGAAATTTTAGGAAATATAGAAGAAGATTTGAATACTCATAATTCTGCTTTCAATAGTAGAATTATCTTCAAATACGTTAATGAAAATGAAATCTATGCAGTAGGTGGAAAATTGAGAGATGCGACTACCAATAAATTCAAAGTAGCAAAATGGGATGGAGAAACTTGGTCTGAATTAGGAAATATTGATGCCAATTCTACTATTTCTTCTTTGGAAATTCACAATGGATATCTCTATGTCAGTGGAAGTTTTACTGAACCTTTTGAAGGAATGAACAGAACTCTTATCAAACGATATAAAATCGGTGAAACTCTGGAACAGTTTGAAGTTCATGCCACAGTAAACCCTGAAGAAGCAGGAAGTATAGTTGGCAATGGAACTTATCTGCAAGGTGAAATCGTATATTTAGAAGCCATTGCAAATCCTAACTATATCTTTGAAAATTGGACGGAAAATAATGAGATAGTTTCTGAAAGTGAAGTCTATGAATTCGAAATTAATTCCAATAGAAATTTGGTAGCTAACTTCACTTATGATTTATCAGTGAAAGATTTTGACATTTCAAACATCAACTCCTACCCTAACCCAACAAAAGATATCTTGTATTTTGACAATCCCAATTCAATTGAATTTGATGTTGTGATTTATGACCTTAATGGAAAATTAATTTTGCAAAAAGAATTGAATTCATCCAAAGTTTCAAAGTTGAATATTTCTCATTTAAACAAAGGAAACTATTTATTGAACATCATTTCCAATGGAAAAATCATTTCATCCAAAAAGTGGATCAAGAATTAATTGATACCTAAAAACATTGCATATTTATACAATAATCAAAAACATTGCAGATATATGCAATAATTAAAAATATTGTAGATTTATGCAATATTTTGTATATTTCAATTTTAAAATTCGAATTATGATAGCTGTTATCACCGGAGACATCATTTCATCGAGAAATCTCACCAACCAAGACAAATGGATATTGCCTTTGAAAGAATTGTTCAGCACTTGGGGCGATCGACCGAGAGATTGGGAATTGGAGAGAGGTGATTATTTTCAAGTTGAAATAAAAAAGCCGGAAGAAGCTCTCATCCGAGCATTTCAAATCAAAGCTTTGATCAAAAAAGTTAAACCAGAGCAAAAAAGCAAAACGCATAGTTCTATAGACGTTAGAATTTCTATAGGTGTGGGCAATAAAACTTATTCAGGCGAGAGTATCAAGGAAAGCAATGGAAGTGCATTTATTCACGCAGGTGAAAAATTCGATCGATTGAAAAAAGAAAATACAAACATCGGAATTCAAACACCTTGGAAAGAATTCGATGAAGAAATCAATCTTTATTTGAAATTATCAAGTGTTTTTATGGATAAATGGTCGATTTCTTCCGCTGAACTCATCGATATTATACTTCAATCTCCGAAATTAACTCAAGAAGAAGTTGGTGAAATTTTAGGAATCAAACAAAGTGGTGTGAGTGGTCGATGGAACAGAACTCATGTGGATAAACTTTTGGAAGTTGAAAAAGCATATCGAAAAAAAATAACAACTTTGATACAATGATCGTACTCATCAAACTTATTTTGGCTCATTTCATTGGCGATTTTTTATTGCAACCCAAATCTTGGATAGACGATAAAATTGCTAAGAAATTCAAATCTCCAAAATTGTATTTACATGCTTTGATTCATTTTGGATTGATTTTGTTAGTTGTATGGGATTGGAAATATTGGTCGATGGCACTTTTCCTTTGCATCACACATTTGTTGATCGATTTACTAAAATTAATTTTTCAAAAACCTAAATCTCAAATTCAATGGTTTTTAGGCGATCAAATCTTACATTTATTGAGCATTTTCATTTTTTGGTATTTTTATTTCACACCAGAAATTAATTTCTTAGAAATCAGCAATCAAACCAATCTTTGGATTTATATCACAGCGATTTTCTTTTTGACTTTTGTCGCAGGAATTTC
>DEQC01000051.1:10847-12960 GCA_002359055.1 Flavobacteriales bacterium UBA3376
GACTCTTTGAGCAATGCTGGAAAATACATAGGAATACTCGAAAGACTTTTTGTATTTACATTTATCATCACAGGAAATTGGGCTGCCATAGGATTTCTTATCACAGCTAAATCAGTTTTTAGATTTGGTGATTTAAGAGAATCTAAAAATAGAAAATTGACGGAATATATTTTGATAGGAACTTTGTTGAGTTTTGCAATAGCAGTTGCAACTGGGATGTTGGTGAGTTATTTGACAAATTTAGCAGTTCAATAGCTTTATTTTCAATATCTTATAAAAGCATAAAAATTACTCCTTAACAGGAAAAACTTTCATTATTAAAGAGTAATTTCTATTCATAAAACATTAAAAATCTTTTTTAAAATCTCAATTTTAAAGTTATTTTCCCCAAAGATTTTATTTCATCTTGATTGGTAAATATCACTCTACCATTTTTTGAAATCACTTCTTTTGCGATCAAACTTGTTATATCGTCAATTGTTCCAGGCAAAGTCGCATCATCAACCAAATCAAAAGTATATTCACCTGTCATTTTCACAGCTTGAGTATAATTGTTATGAGCAATGAGTAATTCACCTCTGCCATTTTTTGCAGCTCTATAAATCTCAGATAAATCAGTCGTCACTTGACTATTACCGACCGCATCCAACATTTCATCAATCGCTTCAGTTCTTTTTTGTTTCTGAACGCTTTGTACTTTTTCCCAAGCTGATTTTACAATAGAATGTTCAGAATTATCATTGTAATTTATTTTTGTAAATGCTTTATAAATAGATGGTTTATCGGCAACTTTCAACAACTTTGTATAATTATCTTCAGTTGTAATTACCACACATTTCAAATTCAATTGATGATGAACTTTAACGACTTCTTTATCCATACGATTGAAGTACTCCAGCAATAAATTATCTATTTTAGAAGTATTTCCCATATGCGCTCTATCGGTGATATAATATGGATTTTCAGTCGATGGGAAAGCTTCATTCTTAATCTCTTCGACTATTTTATCGCTCTCTGCTCTAAACAATCGAGCACCACCTTTTGACAAAACTAAAATCAGATATTCAGCCATTCGATTTTCCATAATTATCAAAGGTTTAATGGCAAAACCATCTGAAATTTGCACACGATTTCTTGTAACAGTCCAAGGCGATTTTACAATTTCAAAAGTTTCATTCGATAAAAATATATGTAAACTATCTAAACTTTGTTTAAAATCATAAGTTTCCGGAATTTCATTTAGTTTCTTCAATAGATGATTCACTTCTCTCTTTCCAAATTCATTAGTCAAACGTTCAGATGCCTCTTTCACTAAGTTTTTCAATCTGATTTCGTCCTTTTGATTGTCAGGCGTCGTTCGATGTGTTTTCATAGAAATAGTAACACATGGATTACTATTATCACTTGCAATTCGTTCTAAAAATCCGTTTTTCATAATTTTTAATTTAAATATTTGATATATAATAAATTTTTTACGATTTGTTAAGTTAAGATTTCTTTTGGAAAATTTGTTCTTATAAAGATTTTAATTCGTTTTCTGTTGACACAATTTCTTTGTGTTTAACTTTCAAAGTATAATAAATTTATAATATTAATAATATATTAAAAAATTATTCTCAATGAGATTAATCACTACATAGCAATTAGTTAACACAAACAACTACCTGATGTAACCAATCATGATCACATACAAATCCCATTGTAAGTAAAATCACTTTAACTTCAATTATATCAATTATATTTGCATCTTCAATTCAATTCAAATGAAATACTACAACAACATTTTAGAAACCATAGGAAACACTCCATTGGTGAAAATCAATAAAATCACACAAGAAATTCCTGCTTTAGTTTTGGCTAAAGTTGAAACCTTCAATCCAGGAAACTCTGTTAAAGATCGTATGGCCATCAAAATGATAGAAGATGCTGAAGCCGACGGACGTCTGAAACCAGGAGGAACCATCATCGAAGGGACTTCGGGTAACACTGGAATGGGTTTAGCCTTAGGCGCAATTATTAAAGGATATAAATTGATCTGTGTACTTTCAGACAAACAATCGAAAGAGAAAATGGACATTCTACGTGCAGTGGGTGCTGAAGTTGTCGTGTGTCC
>DEQC01000015.1:0-19284 GCA_002359055.1 Flavobacteriales bacterium UBA3376
GGCGGTACTGCTGGACGTGGACACAAAGGAGCTAAATCTCGTTCAGGATACTCAAAGAAAATCGGATTTGAAGGTGGACAAATGCCACTTCAAAGAAGAGTTCCTAAATTCGGTTTCAATAACATCAACAGAAAAGAATACAACGGAATTAATTTAGACGTTATTCAAAAATTAGTTGATGACAAAAGAATTACTGACTCTTTGACAAAAGAGGATTTAATCAAATTTGGTTTGGCTCACAAAAACGATTTAATCAAAATCTTAGGTCGTGGTGAGTTGACGGCAAAATTGAATATTGTAGCCGATAAGTATACTAAATCAGCGCAAGAAGCGATTGAAAAAGCGGGTGGAAAAGCTGAATTGACAAACGCAAAATAATTTAAGTAATTGATTCTACAAATGGAACTCTTTAGTTCCATTTGTTGAGTTTAAACAATAAGTATCACATGAAAGGGTTTATACAAACGATAAAAAATATTTGGAGCATTAAAGAACTAAAGGAGAAATTGATGATTACTTTTTTCTTCTTGATAGTTTATCGATTCGGTTCTTATATTCCGCTACCAGGTATCGATGTAAATGAAGTGACCAGATTATTGGCAGCACAAGCAGATTCTCAACAAGGGCTTTTAGGTTTACTAAACTCTTTCACTGGTGGATCATTTAATCGTGCCTCGATTTTAGCCTTAGGGATTATGCCATATATTTCTGCTTCGATTGTAATTCAGTTGATGCAGTTAGCAGTTCCTTATTTACAAAAATTGCAAAAAGATGGTGATAGTGGACGTAAGAAGATCACTCAAATTACACGTTGGTTGACCATCGCGATTTGTTTGGTTCAAGCGCCAGCGTATTTGACTTTATTGCAAACACAATTATTGCCTTATAGCGGAGGTTTCCAATCAGCGTATTTGATCAACCCAGCTTCTTTTTGGTTTATATTTCCTTCGACCATTATCTTGGTGACAGGTACAGTATTTACCATGTGGATGGGTGAGAAAATCACCGATAGAGGAGTGGGTAATGGTATTTCAATATTGATTATGGTTGGAATTTTAGCCGATTTCCCACAAGCTTTAATCAATGCTTTTGAAATCGATAACACCGGTGGAATCGCATTCACAATGCAAATATTAGGATTGTTATTTGTTATTTTCCTTTGTGTATTGTTGGTACAAGCAGTTAGAAAAGTTCCTGTGCAATATGTAAGAAGAGCTCAAGTTGGAAGCAGTAGCTATATGCGTTCTGTGACTGACTCTGTTCGTTCGTATATACCTTTGAAAGTAAATGCATCTGGAGTTATGCCCATTATCTTTGCGCAAGCAATTATGTTCTTGCCAGCAACTTTAATCGGTTTTGCTTCTGATCAGAACTCATCATTTATGTTGTTTGTTCAGAAGATATCTGATCCGTTTACTTGGCAGCATAGTGTGATTTTCGCAGTATTGATCATTGTATTTACATTTTTCTATACAGCCATCACCATTCCTGTGAATCAAATGGCAGACGACCTAAAACGAAATGGAGGTATCATTCCGGGTATCAAACCAGGAAAAGATACTGCAGAGTATTTGGATGATGTATTGTCTAAAATCACTTTGCCAGGTTCATTGTTTTTGGTGTTGATTGCAGTTTTGCCAGCGATCGTACACTTGTTTGGTGTTGACCAAAGTCTATCTATGTTCTACGGAGGAACTTCGTTGTTGATTATGGTTGCAGTAATTTTAGATACAGTTCAGCAAATCAATACTTATTTATTGAACCATCACTATGATGGATTGATGTCAACGGGTCGAACAAGGAACGTTGCATAATTGATATAAATTTTGTATATTTGCAAACTTTATCCTTGAAGGGTAATTTAAATAAGATTATGGCAAAACAAAAACATATAGAACAAGACGGAACAATAGTAGAAGCTTTATCCAATGCGATGTTTAGAGTTGAATTGGAGAATGGTCATGTATTGACCGCACATATTTCAGGAAAAATGCGTATGCATTACATTAGATTATTACCAGGCGATAAGGTGAAATTAGAAATGTCACCTTACGATCTGACCAAAGGTAGAATTACCTACCGATATTAAGCAGAATACGTTATGTAGTCAAGTCTGATGATTTGACTACATAATTGTTTATATAATTAAAAGAATACGACAGGAGGCATAAAGCCGGATTAATTTAAATTCAATTTTAAAATGAAAGTAAGAGCATCAATTAAAAAGAGAAGTGCTGATTGTAAAATTGTACGCCGCAAGGGTGTATTGTACGTGATTAATAAAAAGAATCCAAGGTTTAAACAAAGACAAGGTTAATATATGGCACGTATTTCAGGAGTAGATTTACCAAAGAACAAAAGAGGAGAGATAGGTTTGACCTATATCTATGGAATTGGTAAGAGCACAGCACAAAAGATATTGGACAATGCCAATATCGACAGAGACAAGAAAGTAGGCGAATGGAACGATGATGAAATCAACGCAATCCGTTTAGGCATTACTGAAAATTACAAAGTGGAAGGTGAGCTTCGTTCGGAGGTTCAATTGAACATCAAACGTATGATGGACATTGGATGTAGAAGAGGGATTCGTCACCGTCTTGGATTGCCTTTGAGAGGTCAAAAGACTAAGAATAACTCTCGTACGAGAAAGGGTAAGAAGAAAACAATCGCTAACAAGAAAAAAGCCACTAGGTAAAAATAAGTAGTTATGGCAAAATCAAAAAAAGCAGCAAAGAAAAGAAAGGTTGTTGTTGAAGCTACTGGGCAAGCGCACATTCAAGCTTCTTTCAATAACGTTATCGTAACTTTGACTAATAAAAATGGAGAAGTTATTTCTTGGTCATCGGCTGGGAAAATGGGCTTCAGAGGATCTAAAAAGAATACACCTTATGCTGCACAAGTTGCTGCACAAGACGCCACAGCTCAAGCATTGGAAGCTGGTCTTAGAAGAGTTAAGGTTTATGTAAAAGGACCTGGACAAGGTCGTGAATCAGCAATCCGTACAATTCATAACGGAGGTATTGAGGTAAGCGAGATTATCGACGTAACACCATTGCCACACAACGGTTGTCGTCCTCCTAAAAGAAGAAGAGTGTAATTAGCTATCTAATTATTAATTCTAAATTTCAAAATTTTAAAAGAAAATGGCAAGATATACAGGACCAAAAACAAAAATTGCAAGAAGATTTGGACAACCAATCTTTGGTGACGATAAAAGCTTCGAAAAGAAAAAATACCCTCCAGGACAACACGGTCCAAACAGAAGAAGAGGTAAAAAGTCTGAATATGCAATTCAGCTGGAAGAAAAACAAAAAGCAAAATATACATACGGAATTCTTGAGCGTCAGTTCTTGAATATGTATAAAAGAGCAAACTCTGTACCTGGTATTACAGGTGAGATTTTGTTGCAATTGTGTGAATCTCGTTTGGATAATGTGGTTTATAGATTTGGTATTGCACCAAGTCGTAGAGCTGCAAGACAATTAGTTACACACAAGCATATCGTTGTAAACGGTGAGGTGGTAAACATCCCATCTTATCAACTAAAACCAGGAGATGTAGTAGCTGTTCGTGAAAAATCAAAATCATTGGACGCTATCACAGAATCTCTAAGATCTAGATCTACTTATGACTGGTTGATTTGGAACGATGAGCAAATGTCAGGTACATTTAACTCAGTCCCAGAAAGAATCCAGATTCCGGAAGACATCAAAGAACAATTGATTGTCGAATTATACTCGAAATAATATTATTTTGAGAGAATTGATTAAGAAAGTAAACCGAAAGGTTTCAAAAAAAATTAAAACCTTATTTTAAGATGACAATTTTAAACTTTATAAAACCGGACAAAGTAGTTTTAATCGAATCAGACGATTTTTTTGGACAATTTGAATTCCGCCCTTTAGAACCAGGTTACGGTTTAACCATAGGAAACGCTCTTCGTAGAGTATTGCTTTCTTCTTTAGAAGGTTATGCAATCACTTCGATCAAAATTGAAGGTGTTGAGCATGAGTTTTCTACTATACCAGGTGTAGTTGAGGATATGACTGAAATTATCCTTAACCTAAAGAAAGTTAGATTCAAAAGACAAATTAGCGAACTTGATTCTGAAACTGTTAATGTTTCTATTACAGGAAAGGAGCAACTTACAGCTGGTGATTTAGGGAAATTTATTTCAGGTTTCCAAATTTTAAACCCAGACTTTGTAATTGCTAATATGGATGAAAACGTAAAGCTTGACTTTACTTTCACCATTGAAAAAGGTCGTGGATATGTTCCTGCCGAAGAAAACAAAAAAAGCAACGCTCCTATCGGTACAATTGCAATTGACTCAATCTATACTCCTATCAAAAATGTGAAGTATAGCGTTGAAAATTATCGTGTTGAACAAAAAACAGATTATGAAAAGCTAATCATTGAAATTTCAACCGATGGTTCAATTACTCCGCAAGATGCATTGACAGAAACTGCAAAGATACTTATCCATCACTTTATGTTGTTCTCAGACGAAAGAATTACTTTGGAATCTGAAGAAGTAGCTTATGGCGAAACTTATGACGAAGAAGCGCTTCATATGAGACAATTATTAAAGACCAAATTGGTTGATTTAGATCTTTCAGTTCGTGCTTTGAACTGTTTGAAGGCTGCAGAAGTTGAAACTTTAGGTGACTTAGTTACATATAATAAGTCGGACTTGATGAAATTCAGAAACTTTGGTAAAAAATCTTTATCTGAGTTAGAAGAAATGGTCGAAGGTAAAGGACTTGACTTCGGTATGGATATATCTAAATATAAGTTAGACGTAGAATAATTTAAGAAAAATGAGACACGGTAAGAAAATAAAACATATAGGAAGAACAGCTTCACATCGTAACGCGATGTTGTCTAACATGGCTTCCTCTTTGATATTGCACAAAAGAATCAATACTACCGAAGCTAAAGCTAAAGCTTTGAGAGTGTATATTGAACCTTTGATCACCAAATCTAAGACAGACGACACTCACAATCGTCGTATTGTTTTTAAATATTTGAACAATAAAGAAGCAGTAGCAGAACTTTTTAGAGAAGTTTCGCCTAAAGTAGCTGATAGACCAGGAGGTTATACTCGTATCATTAAAACTGGTTTCCGTAAAGGAGACGGTGCTGATACAGCTATGATCGAATTGGTTGATTTCAACGATCTTTATACTGCTGCTAAACCTGAAAAGAAAACGAGAAGAAGTCGTAGAGGTGGTGGAGCAAAGAAAACTGAGGAAACTAACGTTGAAGTGGAAACTAAAACTGAAGACACAGTTGAAACTGAAGAAGCAAAAGCTGAAGTTCAAGAGAACAAAGCTGATGATGAAACTAAAGAAGAAAAATAAATTGGTTTTATACATAACAAAACCGCTATATCAACAGATGTAGCGGTTTTTTGTTTCTATGAATTTTGATTTACTTCCTTAGATTTCGCATCAATCCTTCTTGAGTGGTCGTTGCGATCAATTCTCCCTTCTCACTGTAAATCTTACCTGTCACCAATCCACGTGCATTAGAATTGCTCATAACTTCTAAATTATACAAAAACCATCCGCTATAATCCTCAGGCTCCCTGTGAAACCACATCGCATGATCCAAACTCGCCAATTGCATATTCGTAAAATGCGCAGTCGATGCATGTGGTCTGAGTGCTGCGAATAATATATTATAATCCGATACATAAGCCAACATTTGTTGTAAATGTGCCAAACTAACGCCTTTTTCTACATCTTTTATTTTGAACCAAATGTTGTCATTAGGTTCTAAATCTTCTGGTGCCAATGGATTGATGATCTTTGTGGGCTTGAAAATGATAGGTCGTTCCAATCCCAAAAACCTCGTCATAGCCTTTGGCAAAATATCTTTTGTTTGTTCATAAATATCTTCCCAACTCATCAATTCGTCAGGTGACGTAACTGTTGGCATTATAGATTGAAAGTCATAACCTTCTTCTTTCGTTTGGAAAGAAGCAGCCATCACAAATATTATTTTGCCTTCTTGTTCAGCCGTTACATATCGAGTCGTAAAACTTCCACCATCTCTTATTAATTGCACTTTGTATAAAATCGGTTGGGTCAAATCACCTCTCAATAAAAAGTAGGAATGCAATGAATGACAAGTTCTATCTTCAGGTACAGTTCTATAAGCAGCATTTAGGGCTTGAGCCAAGGCTTGTCCACCAAATACAGCTTCGCTACCTACTGAAATTGAAAAGCCTTCAAATGTATTTTTATCGATTTGATTTAATTCGATGTGATCAATTAATTCTTTACAAGTTTTCATCTTAGAATTTTAAGTTTTTTTCAATGGATAGTACTTGTTTCAATGAAAATTTGTATTCTGATTTGATTCTATGGATCAACTCTTTAACACTTGGACAGTCTTCTATTTCTGCTACTCCATGACCCGCTGACCAGATATCTTTCCAAGCTTTTGCACCATCTCCTGCCAATTGTGAAAAATCTTCTTCCTTTTGTTCTGATATATCAATACCTGCTTTTTCTATACTTTTGTTTAGAAAGTTTGCATAAACTCCAGAAACTCCATCCGTATAGACAATATCATCTATGCCTGAATCTATGATCATTTGTTTGTAAGCATCGGATGCTAAACATTCTTTAGTAGCGATGAACCTCGTTCCCATATAAGCGAAATCGGCTCCTGCGATTTGTGCAGCCAAAACTTCATTTCCATTATTGATACTACCTGCCATGATAATTTCTCCATCATAAAACTTTCTGATTTCACTCATCAAAGCAAATGGATGTGCAGTACCCGCATGTCCACCAGCTCCAGTAGAAACACAGATGATTCCATCTACACCTGCTTCTGCTGCTTTCTCAGCATGTCTCTTTTTGATGATGTCATGAAATACCAATCCTCCATACGAATGTACAGCATCGACTATTTCTTTGACCGCACCTAAAGAGGTAATGATCAATGGAACTTTGTATTTCACACACAATTCCAAATCGGGCAATAATCTCGGATTGGTTTTATTGACAATTAAATTGACTCCAAAAGGAGCAGGTTTCTTTCCGGTTTCTTTTTCGAATTTCTCTAATTCTGTAGTAATTTCAATCAGCATTTTTTCAAAATCCTCATTGGTTCTACCGTTCAATGAAGGAAAAGTTCCTATCACTCCGTTTTTACAAGCCTCAATAACCAATTGAGTTCCTGATACGATAAACATAGGAGAAACGATGATAGGAAGTTCAATATTTTCTTTTAGTTTTTCTATAGTCATAATTGTAAATATTGTTAAGAAAGGTAGTGAGGGGAGGAGATAAGTAAATTTGTCTTTGAATATAAAAGCCTAAAGTGGTTTAGACTTTAGGCTTTTTATAGTGAATCAAATGATTATCTATTGTTTATATCTACATAGTCTCTTTTCGCAGGACCTGTGTAAATTTGTCTTGGACGTCCAATCGGTTCATTGTTTTGTCTCATTTCCATCCATTGTGCGATCCAACCTGGTAAACGACCCACAGCAAACATTACTGTAAACATTTCCGTTGGAATACCAAATGCGCGGTAAATAATACCTGAATAGAAATCTACGTTTGGATAAAGTTTTCTTTCGATGAAATAATCATCTTCAAGTGCTGCACGTTCTAATTCTTTAGCGATTTCCAATGACTCATCGTGAATTCCTAATTTATCCAATACTTGATCTGCTGCAGATTTAATGATTCTCGCCCTCGGGTCGAAATTTTTATAAACTCTGTGTCCGAATCCCATTAAACGGAAAGGATCGTTTCTGTCTTTGGCTTTGTTGATCCATTTTTGAACATCTCCACCATCTTCTTTGATTTGGTCAAGCATTTCAACAACCGCTTGGTTAGCACCTCCGTGTAGAGGTCCCCAAAGTGCAGAAATACCTGCTGAAATAGAAGCAAATAAACCTGTTTGTGCAGAACCAACCAATCTTACTGTAGAAGTAGAGCAGTTTTGCTCGTGATCTGCATGTAAAATAAATAATTTATCCAAAGCATTGATGATTACAGGATCCATTTCAACTTCTTTATGGGGTTGGCTGAACATCAAATGATAAAAGTTTTCTACGTAATTAAATTTGTTATCAGAATAGTTAAGCGGCATACCTTTCATCTTCTTAAATGTCCAGGATGCTAATACAGCAAATTTACCAATCAAAGTCACTGCTGCACGATACATATCCTCTTTCGAATTTACATTGACTGATTTAGGATTGAAAGCAGTTAATGCACTTGTCAAGGTCGATAAAACACCCATCGGATGTGCACTACTTGGAAATGCTGCTAAGATTTTAGAAACGTCTTCATTGACATAATCATATTCTCTAATGTCTTTGCTAAATTGTTCCAATTCTGAAGCAGTAGGTAATTCTCCTTGCAATAACAAGTACATCACCTCCACAAAATTAGATTTCTGAGCCAATTGTTCAATCGGATAACCTCTGTACATCAAAACACCTTCTTCACCATCTAAGTAAGTAATATTACTCATACAAGATCCTGTGTTTTTAAATCCAGGGTCAAGAGTTATAATTCCATTAGTGTCTGCTCTAAACTTCGAGAAATCAACATATTTCTCATCCATTGTTCCTTTTCCTACCGTGAACTCAAGTTCTGAGTTATTATAAATAAATTTTGCTTTATCTGACATTTTTTTTAAAATAGTTTCTAGCAATATACGATAATCTAAACTTTTTTGCGCTATGATTTTTGTCAATTTTCAATCAATTATCGATTGATTTTGAAAGCTGAAAGTCCAGGATAAACAGCAGTTTCACCGAGTAATTCTTCAATTCTCAACAACTGATTATATTTGGCCATCCTATCCGAACGCGAAGCTGATCCTGTTTTGATTTGACCTGCATTTAAAGCCACAGCCAAATCTGCTATTGTATTGTCTTCAGTCTCTCCAGATCGATGTGAAATTACTGCTGTGTAATTAGCGTTTTTGGCCATCTCTACAGCATCAATTGCTTCGGTCAGTGTACCGATTTGATTCACTTTAACCAAAATCGAATTGGAAGTGTTTTCTTCGATTGCGCGTTTCAACATTTTAACGTTGGTAACCAATAAATCATCGCCCACCAATTGAACTCTATCGCCAATCGCATCAGTCAACATTTTCCATCCTTCCCAATCGTTTTCGTCCATTCCATCTTCAATAGAGATGATTGGATATTTCTCGATCAATTGTTTCAAATATTCTACTTGCTCTTCTCGACTTCTCACCGCTCCATTTTCTCCTTCAAAAATCGAGTAGTCATAGTGATTGTCTTTGAAGAATTCAGCCGATGCACAATCGAGTGCGAGCATGATATCTTCACCTGCTTTGTAACCTGCTTTTTCGATGGCTTCGATGATGGTGTCTAAAGCGTGTTCAGTCCCATTGAAATTCGGAGCAAATCCACCTTCATCACCTACAGCGGTCGATAATCCCTTTTCTTGTAAGATGTTTTTTAAGTGGTGGAAAATCTCTGTTCCTTTTTGAAGCGCATGTGAAAATGAATCTGCTTTGACAGGCATAATCATAAACTCTTGAAATGCTATCGGTGCATCAGAATGCGATCCACCATTGACGATGTTCATCATTGGAACAGGAAGTATTTTGGCGTTGGTTCCCCCGATGTATCTAAACAAAGGCAAGCCTAACTCATTAGCAGCAGCATGTGCAACTGCAAGTGAAACTCCTAAAATAGCGTTTGCACCCAAGTTAGATTTGTTTTCAGTTCCATCCAGTTGAATCATGGTCTGATCGATCAAAGCTTGTTCAAATACATTGTATCCAACCAATTCTGGAGCAATTTTTTCATTCACATTTATGACTGCTTGAGTCACTCCCTTGCCTAAATATTCAGCACCATTGTCTCTAATTTCAACGGCTTCATGTTCACCAGTTGAAGCACCAGAAGGTACGGCAGCTCTTCCCATATAACCGGATTCTGTGATGACGTCAACTTCTATGGTTGGGTTTCCTCTTGAGTCTAAAATTTGTCTTGCGTGAATTTGTACTATAATGCTCATATGTGTGATTTTAAAGAGTTCAAATGTACGGAATTTGCTAAGTTCTTAAAAATGATACTTATCAAATTAAATTGAGTTTTTTTAATACGATTTATAAGTTAGTTTGCGAACTAATTTAATATTTTTACGTTTCTAATTATTCAACATACTATGAAAAAAATGAATGTAGAAAAGCCTTATCCTTTTTTGAAAAAATTAGAAGAAAAAATCGAACAAGGCAAACGTCCGGATTCTCCTGACAATAAAATCAGACATTACTTTCAAAAAGGGACTTCCCAAATTGCAAAAAAAATGGGAGAGGAGTCTGTGGAGTTGGTAATTGCTTCAGAACAAGCAAGTGATGAAAACTTTTTGGAAGAGGCTGCAGATGTGTTTTTCTACTATTTAATGGCCATACATGCCAGAGGATTTAAATTGAGAGATGTTCTGAAAATCCTTAAAAAAAGAAATAAGAAAAAATCAAAAGCCAAAAAGAAAAAGTAAACTTTCTATTTAATTCTAAAGAACTCAGCCTTGCGTGAAGTGATGAATTCATAACTCAAATACATAACTACCGCAATGATGGTTCCTAATATAATTCCACATAAAATGTCTAAAGGGAAATGAACACCTAAATAAATTCTACTATAGGATATAAGTGAAGCCCATATCAATAAAGCGCCGAACATCCATCGGTATTGTTTTCTAAGTATAAGCCCAAGATAAATCGCTACGCCAAAGTGGTTAGATGCGTGTGCAGAAGTAAATCCAAATCTACCTCTTCCTTCGCAACCGACCCTTCTCATGATTCCCTCAAATTCACTGTCGTGACAAGGTCTTAAACGTTCAAAATTATCCTTGAATAAATTGGTGATTTGATCGGTTAAAAGAATCATGAACAAACAAAGCCCTAAAATCAAACAAGTTCTTCTGAGACCGAATTTTTTGTAAATAACAACCAATAATGCAATGTACATTGGGATCCAATAGGTCCTTTCCGATAAAAAAGTCCAAAATCCATCCCAAGTTGGGGTCCCAAGATTGTTGAGGTAAATAAATAGTTCTCTGTCTAATTTAATAAGTTCTTCCAATTTAATTTCTTTTTACAGGGCCAACTATATCATCAAGATTCTCTTTGATTTCTTGACTTGGATCTGGAATCGAATCCAAAGATTCTTCGACTGTATCTTTGATATCCTTGATCGGATTTATATCATCTATAGGTTTTGTCAACTCTTCCTTAACCTCTTCAACTGGATTCATAAGTTCATGTTTGATATCGTCAGTCGCTTTTTTCATGGCCCGAATTCCTTCTCCTAAACCTCTTGCAATCTCAGGTATTCTTTTGGGACCAAAAACAACTACAGCTAACAATAGAATTACAAATACTTCTTGAAAACTTATAAATGCTGGTAATAAAACAAGTAAGTCCATGTCGCAAATATAAATAATATGATTTTGATTCAATTATAATTTTTGAAAAATAAAAAGCTTCGAGCGATCACTCGAAGCTTTTAGTATAATGAACTATAAAATTAGGATTATTCTACTTTTTTACTTTCAGATTTTTTCGTCAAATCGTACATGATCTGAGAAGCGATGAAAATAGAGGAGTAAGTACCAACTACTACACCTATCATCATAGTAAACATAAATCCTTTGATGGTTTCACCACCGAAAATAAAGATGATAAGTACTACCAATAACATACTCAATGAAGTATTCATCGTACGTGGTAGAGTACTATTGGTCGCTTTGTTAATCAAATCGCTGAAATTCATTCGAGGATACAATCCAAGATATTCACGGATACGGTCAAAGATAATTACCGAGTCGTTGATTGAATAACCAATGGCTGTAAGAATTGCTGCAATAAACGCTTGGTCAATCTCTAAGTTGAATGGTAATATACCATGTAACGCAGCAAATAAACCGAAAATAATAATAACGTCATGGACAGCAGCTACTACTAATCCTACACCGAACTGCCATTTGAAACGAACTAAAATATAGAATCCAACAACCAATAAAGCCAATACAATTGCTATGATAGAAGCTCTTGTGGTGTCACTTGCGATGGTTGGACCTACTTTAACTACAGATAAAAGTCCGATTTCAGTTGCATCATCGCTAAATTCATCGAAACTCACTTCATTGGCATAGAAAGATTTCACTCCATCATATACCATCTGTATAATTTGCTCATCAACATCTGTACTTTCAACATTAGCAAAAACTTTAGTTGTGATTTTTACTTGATTTGAAGGACCGAATATTTTTACAGTTGGTGAAGCTGAACTTCCATCTTCATCGATCAAAGTGCTTTCTAAAGCTTGTCTTACTTCGCCCGCAGTGATTGGTTGATCAAAACGAACAGTGTAAGTTCTACCTCCCTGGAAATCAACACCTAAGTCAAATCCTCTTACGAATATAGTTACAATAGCAAGGATTGAAACTACAGTTGAAATGGTATAGAAGGTTTTTCTCTTTGACATGAAATCAAAGTTGATTCCTTGGAACCAATTTTTAGTAATCGATGTAAAAAATTGTACGTCTTTCTTTTTCTCAAATCTACTTTCAGTGAAGAATTTAGTTAAGAAAATTGCTGTAAACATCGAAACGGATAATCCGATCAATAATGTAATGGCGAATCCTTGAACTGGTCCTTTACCAATGAACAATAGAATTACAGCCGTTAACATAGAGGTAACGTTGGTATCCACAATTGCGGATATCGCACCTTTCCATGTATAAGCTATACGTACAGCTTCTTTTACAGATTTTCCTTGGAATATTTCATCCTTAACTCTCTCGTTGATTAGGATATTAGCGTCAATCGCCATACCCAAGGTCAAGATAATACCCGCTATTCCAGGCAATGATAGAGTGGCGTCAAATAAACCTACCAATAAACCTAATAAAAACAATATGTTGGCTGTCAAAGCAATGTCTGCATAAAATCCAGCTCGACTGTAGTAGAAAATCATCCATACTAAAATCAAACCGAATACTACCATAAATGATATCAATGAACTGTCAATTGCTTCTTGACCCAACGATGGACCAACTTCTTCTAATTGAACAATTTTTGAGGATGCTGGTAAACTACCCGCTTGTAATATATTAGCTAAATCTTGTGCTTCACTCAACGTAAAGTTTCCAGAGATTTGAGAATTACCACCAGATATTTTTTCGTTAATATTCGGTGCTGAGAATACTAAATTGTCAAGAACTATAGCAATAGAATTTCCTACGTTTTCTTCAGTGATTTTAGCCCATTTTTGTGCACCTTCTGCGTTCATTCGCATGCTTACAACAGGCTCGTTTGTGATTGAGCTCATGTTTCTTTCACCTGTTGCTCTGTCGATAACATCACCAGGCAATAAAGGTTCTCCGTTTTGAGTTCCACTCAAAGCATACAATGAAATATATCTACCATCGACTTCAGGATTTCTAATTTCAACTGGTTTGTTCGCCCAATAATAATTGAAATTACGAATTCCACCTGGTAAACTCGCTCTGAATTCTTTTGAATTTAAAACTTGATTAAATATTGCTGTATCCTTCAACATTACAGAGAATAAAGAATTCCCTTCAAATGGTTGCTGGATAAACTCATTTAAACTTTCGTGTTCTGTATCTATACCTAAATTCTTAGGATTAACAGTCGTAAAGTAATTGATGACTTGAGGATTGTTCGCTTCAACTTTCCAGAACTCTAAGTTAGCTGTACTTTGTAGAAGGTTTTTGATTCTCTCCCTGTTTCTCTCACCAGGCATTTCAACCAAAATACGGCCGTCAGCACTTCCACCCAAACGTTGGATGATAGGCTCCACAACTCCAAATCGGTTGATACGAGAAGAAATAACTTGAAAAGCAGTTCCAATCTTTGCGTCAATATCTTCTTTGATTAATCGCTTTACTTCATTGTCACTCGAATTGAAGTCAATGAAAGCAGCATTTTGACGGTTTCCGAAAATATCTGGCGATGAATAATTTAGATTAGTTTGACCTTTTTCTTGGCGTATCCTTTCAAATTCCTCAAAGAAAATATCAACATAGGCACGGTTACCTTGTGACCTTTGAGTGATGTCTGCAGCATCTAATGCTTCGACAAAAATTGGATTTTTACTATGATCTGCTAAATTTTCAAGTAAATCGCGAACTTGAACTTCCAGAATAACACTGATTCCGCCCTTTAAATCCAGTCCTAATTTGATTTCCTTGTTTTTAGCATCTCGATAGTTGTACTTCATTCCAAGAATGTTTAACGTATCATTTGCTAAACTATCCAATACCAACTGTTCATCTTGTTCATTCTGAGCCAACATTCTTGCTTCAGATTCAACTTTGTTGGTGTACCAAGTATAACTTAATTGTCTCACGGAAAGTATCCCCAAGATAATCGCTATACCTGCTATAAGCCATTTTCCTCTCATAATTGGTGTCTTAAATAAGATTTTTTAAACGGGCAAATATATAAGTTAATGACAACTTAAACAAAATTATACCCATAGTAAACTTCATTTTTTTTTAATTCAATAAATATTTTTTATAGTAATTCATTGGCTAAATTGGCCAACTCACTTCTTTCTCCTTTGACTAATTGTATGTGAGCAAATAGTTTTTGCCCTTGGAATTTATCGATCAAATAAGAAAGTCCATTGGACTGCTCATCCAAATAAGGCGTGTCGATTTGCTTGATGTCGCCCGTAAATATAAACTTTGTATTTTCTCCCGCACGGGTTATGATTGTTTTTATTTCATGAGGCGTTAAATTTTGTGCTTCATCAACTATAAAAATCACATCTGACAAACTTCTTCCTCTGATGTACGCCAAAGGTGTAATCAACAATTTCTCTTGATCCACCATAATGTTGATTTGCTTATATTCTTTGTCGTGCTCGTCAAATTGATATTGAATAAATTTCAAATTGTCCCATAAAGGTTGCATGTATGGATCGATTTTCGATTTTATATCGCCTGGTAAATATCCAATGTCTTTGTTACTCAAAGGTACAATCGGACGAGCCAAATAAATTTGTTTGAATTCTCTTCTCTGAGCCATAGCTGCAGCAAGTGCCAATAAGGTTTTACCGGTTCCAGCTACTCCATGCAAAGCGACTAATTTAATGTCTTTTTGCATCAAAGCATGAAGCGCAAAAGCCTGTTCAGCATTTCTTGGTTTGATGTTGAAAGTGGTTTGTTTATTGACTCTTTCTAATTCTTTGGAAAATGGGTTGAAATATGCCAAAGCTGATGATTTGGTGCCTTGTAAAATATAATATTCATTGGGCAAAACTTCCAATTTTTCCTGGATGGATTCAACAGGAACCGAAAAATCTCTGTAAAGTGAATCGATGATTTCTTGGTCGAAATTTTCATAAGATGAAATTCCTGTGGGTAAATTGTCAACTATATTGACTTTCCCAGTTTCATAATCTTCTGCATTGATTCCTATGGCTTTGGCTTTGAGCCTGAGGTTGATGTCCTTCGTGATCAAATAAACCGGTCGATCGGGTTCTTCTTTTTGAAGAATCAAACATGAATTCAATATTCTATTGTCCATAGAATCTAAACCAAAAATACTTTCAGCAGTTTTCTTCAAACCATTGGTGCCCAAAGTGATTTTAAAAGAACCTTTATTTTCTCCAGGAAGAGGAATCCAATCTCTGATCAAATGGTCTTTGGAATTATTGTCTAAGAATCTTATAAATTCTCTTGCTTCGTAGTTTTTGTTGTCATTGCCCTTTTTGAAATTATCTAATTCTTCCAAAACAGTTATTGGCAAAACAATATCGTGTTCGTCAAAGTTCATAATTGATCGATGATCAAATATGATAACTGAAGTGTCTAATACAAAAATCTTTTTTTCCATACTTCATTTTTTTCTATTTCAAATAGACGAAAAAATAATTGAAAAGCGAGAAAATTAAGATTTATGTATCAACAAGTTTTGAAGAAAATCAAATCATTCTACACTTTCTAAATTGATTTGAACTTCTCTATCGTAGAGATAGTGTGGTTGCAATCCAGCACGCTTTACAACTAATTGACCTTGTTGTGAACCTGCGAATCTTGAAAAACCGTTGCCAATTCCAAATCCAGTTTCTACAAGTATAAAATAGATTTGTTTTGAAAAAGGATATTTTAAACCTAAAATATTTGGGATGCTCGGCTCCCTAACTTTTCCTTCGTCATCCACTATATTCAAAACTTTGATTTTCGTTAAAATTTCTTTAACTCTTGGGTCATCAGTTTCACTGATTTCGTTCAAACCGATGACTCCAATAGAAGATTTGGATTTTTGAACAAATTCGATGATTGAATCTGCATTATCAAGTGCTTGAATCGTTTTTCCTTCTGGAATTTCTAAATTTAATTTATTTTTTACAGTATTGAAATTTCCAGAGTTTCCGTTGTCAAAAACAATTTGTAAAGTGTTGTTTAGAATTCCATCCTCGATTTCATCCAAACTGATTGAATCGATAGGATTATCTATATCAGTGATAAAAATAACCGCATCATGAGCCAAAAGAGTAGATCGCGGATGTATTTTGGTTTGTAAATTGATATAATCCGCTTGCTCTTCGCTCAGAGGTTGATTGATAAATGCAGCGTATGCAACCGTATCTAATAAATCTTTAAGAATTTCATTTTCAGGTTTGTAAACAAAGTTGAATTCAGTTTTCGGATATTTCATTTGATAAATCTCCGATAAAGCATCCATTAAATTTTTATTAGATGGTTCTACATAAATTGTTATTTCTCCTGTTCTGTGCTTAGCTTCTTCTATATTTTTACAAGAAAATAAACTGAATAATAAAATAGGAAACAATAAAAATTTAATCATTTCGAGCTTTGATCGCTCTGTAAATTCTAAAAATACCATACAAAATAAATAAAATTCCTAAGGCGATAGAAGCCCAACTTTGTAATTCGATGAGGAACCATTTTTGGGTCAATATGAAAAACCCAATAAATGCGTATAAAATCCCCATAATTATATGTATACTTTTTCTTACCATCGAAGCAAAGTTAATTAATTATCTGCTTTTTAAAAGGAATTAAAAGTAATATTTAGAATTTGTGAAATAATATGAATTTTGTTGTTTGAGTTGTTCTAAATTCTAAATAAACTTCCAGCAATTCCATCGGCAAGAAATTTTCCCTTTGAAGTTAATTGTAGTTGTGCGTCATTGATAACGACATTTTTATTGATTAAATGAATTTGTAACTCATACATAAAATCATCGAAAAACTCTTTAGGGAATTTATCTTTTAAATGATTGAGATTCAAACCTTCATTGGTTCTAAGCTTAATCATTATCAATTCATTGAATTCATCTTCTAAATTCAAGGTTTCGATTTCATTGGGAAGGATTCCTTTCTTAATATTTTTTATGTAAATCGCATTGTTTTCAATGTTCCAACTTCTTTCTTTTCCATTGTAAGAATGTGCAGAAGGTCCAATTCCTAAATAGGATTTACCATTCCAATAATTAGAATTATGTCGGGAATGAAAATTAGGTTTCCCGAAATTTGAAATTTCATAATGTTCATAATCATTGGAAGTCAATGCGTCAATCAACATTTGAAATTGTCTGGCTTGTTTTTCTTCGTCTATATCTTTGATTTTCCCCACTTCGATTTGATGTTGTAAAAGTGTTTTAGGTTCTATCGTCAAAACATAAGATGAAATGTGTGGAATATCGAGACTAATAGCAGTTTGTAAATTCTTTTCCCAGATCTGATCGCTGGTCGTTTGACTTCCATAAATCAAATCTATGGTAATGTTATTGAAACCAGCATCTTGGGTGAATTTTATCGCGTCCAAAGCTTCATTGGCATTATGCGCTCGATTCATCAATTTCAAATCTTCATCAAAAAAAGATTGCACACCAATGCTGAATCGATTGATGGGTGACGTTTTGATTTGTTGAATTTTGTTAAAACTCAAATCATCGGGATTTGCTTCTAAAGTGATTTCAGGATTTTCAGCAATTGAAAAGTTTTTATAAATTGTATCAAAAATCTGATGGAGTTCATTGTTCTCGAGCAAGGAAGGCGTTCCTCCGCCGAAATAAATAGTTTCAATGTTTTCAATGATTTCACCTTTTCTCATCGATAATTCTTTGCAAATCGCATCAATCATTTCTGATTTAGCATTTAAATTTGTTGAGAAATGATAGTTGCAATAACTGCATTTTTGTTTACAAAAAGGTATGTGAATGTAAATTCCAGCCATATTGCAAAGGTAGTCAGATAAATCGACAGCTTTTTAAAAAATCGCTGTATGTTTGTAACTATTCAATTTTTAAAACAACGAATACAAGAAACAAAAAATTTAACAAATGAAGAGATTACTCATTTTAATTGCAAGTGTTGCATTTCTCATCACGCCTTTCCAAAAGGCGAAAGCAGATGAAGGAATGTGGTTCTTGATGTTTATCGGTAAGAATATCGATGATATGCAGAAAAAAGGTTTGAAACTTACTGCAGAAGAGATTTACAGCATCAATAATAGTAGTTTGAAAGATGCTATTGTACAATTTGGTGGAGGATGTACAGCTGAAATAATTTCGGATACAGGTTTAGTTTTGACCAATCACCATTGCGGTTATGGAGCTATTGCACAATTATCGACACCTGAAAATGATCATTTGACCAATGGATTTTGGGCTGCAAATCGTTCAGAAGAATTAAAACCAAACAATTTATCCGTTCGATTTTTTGTAAGAATGGACGATGTTTCTGAAAGAATTTTGAGTTTGGTAAACGATAAAATGTCTGAGGATGAAAGAGAAAAAGTAATCAATCAAGAAATTGCTAGAATCGAACAAGAAAACAATGAAGGTGGAAAATATACCGTCTCAGTTCGTTCGTTTTTTGAAGGCAATGAATATTATTATTTCGTTTACCAAGATTTCCAAGATGTTCGTTTGGTAGGTACGCCTCCAAATTCGATTGGAAAGTTTGGTGGAGATACCGACAACTGGGAATGGCCAAGACATACAGGTGATTTCGCGATTTTTAGAGTTTATACAGATAAGGATGGAAATCCAGCAGATTATTCTGTAGATAACGTTCCTATGAAACCTAAATATCATTTGCCAATCAGCTTGAAAGGTTATGAAGAGAATGACTTTGCTATGATTTTGGGTTATCCAGGAAGAACCAATCGTTGGATGCCTGCAAGTGGAGTTGCTCAAAATGTTGATTATGCATATCCAGCTTGGGTTGAAGGTTCTAAATTGTCAATGGATGT
>DEQC01000015.1:19352-42687 GCA_002359055.1 Flavobacteriales bacterium UBA3376
TATTGGAAAAACCGTGGCGGAATGATAGAAGCTTTGAAGGAGCATAAAACGGTCGATAAAAAACGCCAAATGGAAAGAGAATTTACTGAATGGGCAAATCGCACTGGCAAAAAGGATAAATATGGAGATGTTGTAGAAATCATCGATTACTATTACAACAAAACCAATGAGAAATCCCGTCAGCACAACTATTTGTTCAGTATGTTGAGAGGAACTGTGTTTACCGTAACTCCTTATAGTTTAGGATCGAGTTTGGTGCAATATGCTTCGGAAAATGAAGCGAAAAGAGAAGAAATGCGTCCAAGATTGGAAGAGTATATCGAAAATTTCTTCGAAGGAATTCATATGCCATTGGAAGAAGAAGTTTTTGCTAAACAATTGAATTTATATTATACCAAAGGAGTAGAAGGTGGTTTAGCACCTTATGTAAAAGAATTGGGTGATAGATTTGAAGGGAATTTCGAGGCTTATATCAAAAATGGATTTAATTCGAGTATTTTCACTAAAAAAGATAGATTGTTGGCTTATTTAGACAATCCTAAAGCAAGTCATATCGAAGAAGACGAATTGTTCAAATTATCGACTGACTTAATGACTCATTACAGAGCGGAAACTCCTGAGGAAAAAGCTTTGAAAGATTCTTACCAAAGATCGTTCAGATTATTGGTTGAAGGTTTGAGAGAATCAGGTTTAAGTCCAATTCAATATCCTGATGCAAATAGTACACTTCGTTTGACTTATGGTACGATTAGACCTTTGCCATTGGGAGAAGGAAAAGTTAATGATGCGCAATATAACTATTATACTACGCTGAAAGGAACGATTGCTAAACATAAACCTGGTGATGATGAATTTGAAAATCCACAAAAATTAATCGATTTGTATAACGCAAAAGATTATGGTCAATATGCTGATAAAAATGGTGAGTTATGGGTGAATTTCCTAACTGACCATGACATCACAGGTGGAAATTCAGGTTCGCCAGTTTTGAATGGAAATGGAGAATTGATTGGAATTGCATTTGACGGAAACATCGAAGCTATGGCTGGAGATGTGATTTTCGATCCTGAATTACAAAGAGCGATTAACGTGGACATTCGTTATGTATTATTTATCGTTGATAAATATGCAGGTGCAACTCATATTATCGATGAATTGACAATTGTGAAGTAATTTAATTTGATAGATTTAAAAAAGGCTGTTTCCATTGGAAACAGCCTTTTTTGTATAAATTTTTTCTGATTGAATTAAATTTCTTTTCTCAAACGAGCCACAGGAATGTTGAGTTGTTCTCTATATTTGGCAATGGTTCTTCTTGCGATTGGATAACCTTTTTCTTTGAGAAGATTCATTAACTTTTCATCAGTATAAGGTTTTCTCTTATCTTCCTCATCGATTATATCCATGAGAATTCGTTTGATTTCACGGGTTGAAACTTCTTCACCTTCTTCGTTGGTCAAACTTTCAGAAAATAAATCTTTGATCAAAAAAGTTCCATAAGGCGTGTTGACATATTTACTATTAGCAACTCTTGAAACTGTTGAAATATCCATATCGATTTCCTCGGCTATATCTTTTAAAATCATGGGTTTGATTTTGGTTTCGTCGCCAGTTAAAAAGTATTCTTTTTGGAATTTCATAATTGCAGACATGGTGTACATGAGCGTATTTCTTCTTTGTTCAATCGCATCGATGAACCATTTTGCAGCGTCTAATTTTTGCTTAACAAATAGGACAGCTCTTTTTTGTTCTTTGGTTTTATTTTCAGTTTTTTTATAAGTGTCCAACATATCAGCATAGTTGTTGGAAATTCTCAATTCAGGAACGTTTCTTCCGTTGAGTGATAATTCCAATTCACCTTCAACTATTCTGATGGTAAAATCAGGAGTGATATGTTCAATTGCTTTGGTATTTCCTGAAAAAGATTTCCCAGGTTTTGGATTGAGTTTTTCAATTTCTGAAATAGCATTTCTCAATTCATCTTCAGAAATATCATGTTTCATCATCAACCTTTTGTAATGCTTTTTTGTAAAGGATTCGAATGAATTCGTGATAATATCCAAAGCCAATTCAATGGATTCACTCTCAACTTGTTTGTTTTCCAATTGAATTTTCAGGCATTCTTGTAAATTTCGAGCACCAACACCGATTGGATCTAATTTTTGAATGTAGTTGACCAATAAACGCTCAACTTCTTCTTTGGTCGTATAGATGTTTTGGGTAAAGGCCATATCATCCACTATAGATTGTAAATCTCGTCTGATATAACCATCGTCGTCCATGTTGCCAATGATGAAATTAGCGATTTGATAATCTTCTTCGTCCAGTCGATACATTGAAAGCTGACTCTCCAAATGGTCCAAAAAGCTCATTCCTTGAGCATAAGGAATCGTTCTCTCTTCATCGTCTTGACTATAATTGCTCGTATATGTTTTATAGTTAGGAATTTCATCATCGCTCAAATACTCATCGATATTTATTTCACTTGTATCGATGGTATTTTCTTCTTCATATCGATCATCTTCCCACTCATCATTTGCAGTGAACTCGTCATCATCATGATTATTACCTTCTTCCAAAGCTGGATTTTCCTCGAGTTCTTGTTTGATGCGTTGTTCAAAAGCTATTGTAGGCAATTGAACCAACTTCATCAACTGAATTTGTTGAGGGGAAAGTTTTTGTTGTAATTTTAAATTGAGTTCCTGCTTTAACATTTTTAATTAATTAAAATTCTGCGTTTTTTGGTGTCCTTGGGAAAGGTATCACATCTCTGATATTGCCCATTCCTGTTACAAATAACACCAATCTTTCTAATCCTAAACCAAAACCACTATGAGGTACAGTTCCAAATCTTCTCGTGTCTCTGTACCACCACATTTCCTTAGAATCAATGTTGAATTGCTTCATCTTTTCATCTAAAACTTCTAAGCGCTCTTCACGCTGAGAACCTCCTACAATCTCACCGATTCCAGGGAAAAGTACATCCATCGCGCGAACGGTTTTTCCATCGTCGTTTAAACGCATATAGAATGCTTTGATCTCTGCCGGATAATCAAATAAAATCACCGGTGATTTGAAGTGTTTTTCTACTAAATAACGTTCGTGCTCCGATTGTAGATCAACTCCCCAACCATCGATTGGGTATTGGAATTTATTCTTTTTATTATGTTTAGAATTTTGTAAAATTTCAATGGCTTCCGTATAGCTCAATCTAACGAAATTATTGTTCAAAACATAATTTAAACGCTCGATTAAAGATAAATTAGATCTTTCATTTTTTGGTTTTTGACTTTGTTCCGTTTCAAATCTTTCAGCTAAAAATGCTAAATCATCAGAACAATTGTCCATTGCATACTTGATGACATACTTCAGCATTTCTTCAGCCAAATCCATATTGTCATCCAAATCATAAAAAGCAACTTCAGGCTCAATCATCCAGAATTCCGCCAAATGACGAGTAGTATTTGAATTTTCGGCCCTAAATGTTGGACCGAAAGTATAAACTTTTCCTAATCCCATAGCCGCTGCCTCAGCTTCCAATTGACCTGAAACCGTTAGATTCGTGTGTTTTCCAAAGAAATCTTTTGAGAAATCAGTAGCTCCATCTTCAGTTTTTGGTAAATCTTTGTTCAAATCAAAATTGGTGATGGTAAACATTTCACCTGCTCCCTCTGCATCCGAACCTGTGATGATAGGTGTGTTGACGTAAACAAATCCTCTTTCGTTGAAGAATTTATGAATACCAAACATGATACTGTTTCTTACTCTCATAATGGCCGAAAAAGTATTGGTTCTGAACCTTAAATGAGCTTGCTCTCTTAAAGTTTCAAGACTGTGTCGCTTCGGTTGTAAAATAGTCGATTGAATATCGTCAGGATTTGCCTCGCCTAAAATTTCAATTTCTTTGGCGATGATCTCAATCTCTTGTCCTTTTCCTTGACTCTCAACAACTTCTCCTATAACCTTTATAGCTGAAGCCGTTGTAATCTTTTTTAGTAACTCTTGATTGAATTTTTCGAAATCAACAACGATTTGAATGTTATTTAAAGATGAACCATCATTTAAAGCAATGAATCTGTTGCTTCTAAATGAACGTACCCAGCCTTGTACACAAACTTCTTGTAAGTTGGCCTCTTTTCCTTTATCCAATAATTCTTTTACTCTATATTTTAGCATAAGTATCTTTATAATTTACAAAAATAAAAATATTTAACGAACAGATAGGTTAAAAGGTATAATATTTGATAGTTTTCTGCAATTTTTTGAAAATCAATAGATTTCGATTGATGATGAAGTCAGTCGATTCATCAGATGAATTCAATTTCTTCAAATTAAAATGAAGATAATTCGCTAAATTTTCAGGTAAATTATTAGTAATTAAATAGTTAAGTTAAAATCCGAAATTGATAACGAATGAAACTCTTCCTCCATCGGCTCCGTAAAAATAATTCACGTTTCCTGTGATGAGATTGATTCCATTGACCCATAATCCACCGCCAATGGATTGATGCCATTTCTTTGATTTTTCTTCATCTATCCAAACTCTACCATAGTCATAACCTACTAAAATTCCATATTTAAGAGGAATGAAATTTTGTTTGGTTTTTCCGAGTGTCAATCGTAAATCCGTACTTTGAGTGAACGACTGCTTTCCGATAAATCTTCCGTATCGATACGAACGCATATCAAAATCTCCACCTATGGCTGCCGCTTGGAAAAAGTCATAATTGTCGTTCCAAAGCATTTTACCTTTCAATAAGGTCGATAAAGTCAACTCGCCTTCGGTCGTGATTTTGTGTATTATTCCAAGATTTGACAACAAATAAGGAGTGCTTTTTTTGGTGTCACCCAAATTCGTAATCCAATGTCCTTCAACATCGAATTTCAAACCTAAAGTCGGTAAGGAATAATTGTCATAATTTTTGAATGAATATTTTAAACCTATGCTTCCAAATTGCTGATGATGGAAAGTATGTTCTTGAATTTCCGTGGTCGATCCTGTGATTCTTCCTTCGTTTTTAGAAACTTTGATGTCTTCAAATTTCATGTTGATATCAAATCGAGAGTTGTTTCTACTGATTTTATAAAAGGAAGGACTGACACTAAAAGATTGAATTTTCACTCGGTTATAATCCATTCCCAAAGTTTTTTGGAAATTTTCTGTTTCGTTTCCATACCCAAAGAAATTGATAGTGTAAGCAGGAGTTGTAAATCGAGTTTGCACTTCTAAATTCCATTTGTTAATGAATTTTGCGAAAGTTCCTGTGTAAGTAAATTCAACACCTCCAGTTGCGAAATAATAGTTTGCAAGTAAATTGTGCCTTTGCGTATAAGGATCTCTATCGAATCGATTGATTCTCAAAGTTGCATCCAAGCCCAATTTCACTCCATCGTCCGGATTGTATCCACCGGATGGTAATAATGAAAACCTGTTGTAAGCTGGTTTTTCATAATTGTATTGATTCAAATCATAATCATTTGATAAGTAAACTTTGGCACTTCCAGCTTCTTTGAGATGGTTCATTTGTCGATTGTAATCGTAAATTCTAATTTTTCTACCTTTTTCAATTTTATAAGTGTCTTTACCATTTCCACCGATTAGCCTGATTAAAATTGGATTTTGTGGAGTTCCTTGAACGATGAATTCATCGTCATCATTTAAACCATAAATCCAAATGTCTTTGGTCAATTTTTTTGAATAAGTTTTATCGAAATATTTAGTTTCACCTGATTTTCTGACCCTAAACATTTGAATTTGAGTTTCACCCTTAGGTAATCGATGAATTAGAACCTTGTCTTTTTTGTTGGTCGCGTGGAGAACAACTGTTTTATTCAAAACTTTGTAATATTCTTCAGCAAAATTTTTCAATTCTTTTTTTCGAATTTTAAGCAAACTTTTTATGCGATCAATTTCCTCATCGTCAACTTCTTTAGGAATGTTTTGAAATGAATTATCAATGATTTCATCGGTCAAAGTTCGTTCGATAAATTCCGCTTCTCTGATCCAATCTTTTAAATTCGAAGATTGAGTCAAAGCAAGGTCCAAAGGATAAGATTCCATATTGAACCATTTCACATTATGAATGGTTTCAGAGAAGTTCTGCATATGTCTGAGCGCTGGAATTTTCATGATTAATTTGATTAGAAAACCATCATATTTTGGGAAAACTTGATCTCTATCTCTTGGAATTGGTTGATAAATCGTTCGATTTTCTTCCTTGAAAACCGCCCAACGCCATTGATCTTCATGTCTGTCCCAATCTCCAATCAACATATCAAATAACCTCGCTCTTATATAAGAAGATTCATCCATTTGATGATTATCGTTTGATTGTAATTCTGAGAGCATTTTTGTGGTGCCGATGATATCGTCAGGCGAACCGAAATTTTCTGCATCTGTAAATTTCTTCATAGGTCTTTCCTCGAGCATATAGAGTTCATTGCCATAACTTCTATTGTAGTTGCCCAAAGTGCTTTGTTTAGGAATGTAATATAATTTGGGTTGGGTGTGATAAATTCCTAAAGGTGAAGCCAATTCGCCTATCGTAAATGGTAAATAAGGATGTGAAGAAGTGTAGAAATCCAATAAAAATTCTTCGGTAAAAGTTCCTTTGAGTTCATTTTCAACGTACTGGTTTTTGAAAACTAAATTTTGGATAAATCTTGTTGCACTTTTTCTCAATCCTCTCATCACGAACTCTTTTCCTTCTGAATTGACCAATCTCAACGAATAAGACTGATTGCCACCACCTGATTTTACTGGGGTGATGGTTGGATCGAAATCTTTTAGGTTTAATGTAGGAACTTCAACTTTTGTGCTGTAATACTTTCGGTAATATTCACCGAATAAAAAGTTGTAAAATTTCCCTTTTTCAGTGAGTTCATCTGGATAAATTTGAGAAATTACAGTTTCAGGAAAGTTTTCATTGGCCAAAAACTCAAAGGTTTCCGCGGCCTTTGTCACTTGATGTTCGAAAAGTAAAATTTCTTCATGATTTTCAATTCCATAAAATCGAACAACAGAACTTTGATCATCGAAAACTTCCAATACAGCGTAACCCATTCCACCATACGAAAAATCATTTTCTCTAATCGCTCTTGCAGCTTCAGTTTTTGATGCAGATCCACTGATGATTTGTTTCAAATATTTGTTTTCTATGTATTGTAAATTATGGTCATGACCCGAAACGAATATTACATTTTCTTTATCGGCCAAAATAGTGGTCAAACGATCCGCAAATTCTCGATAAATTGGATTTTGAATGTCCTGCGGACTAGCTCCAGTTGTTTTTCGAAGTAAATTGATGATGGAGCCAATCACTGGCATGGGAATGGAACTCTCTAAGGGGAAAATTTGTTTTTTCAATGAAAACTGTCCACCATGCGAACCATGAGTTTCCAAAGGATGATGAATAGCAACTATAGTAGTTTTGTTTTGAAAATCATTGAGAACACCTTTGAATTCTTCTAAAAAATCCTCTCTCGTTTTGAATTTACATTCTGCGTTGATTTGAGGTTTCTTGTCCCAATCTTCTAAAAACCATTGACTATCGATTATAACCAAACCTATTTTTTCATTGATTTCTATATCTTCAATCGAACATCCACCTTTGGGCAAAAAAGATTTTTTACCAATTCTATCATTGATGTATTTTTCTTGTTCATTCAAACCTTCCAATCCATTGTACCAATCGTGATTTCCAGGAATGAAGATCGTATTTCCAGCAAAATTTTCTTGAATTTTGATCTGATTGTCTAACTTTAATTCTGCACTTTTTCTTTCCTCCGAATTTTTATCAGTTGGCATTCCATTCGGATAAATATTATCGCCCAAAAAAAGAAGAGTAGAAGCTTCATTTGCTTGATCAAGTCGCTTCTTTAAAAAATTTAAAGTTTCAATCGATTCTTCCAAATGAGCATATCCACCGTCTCCAATCAGATAAAATGTATGCAATGGTTTATTTTTTGTAAATGTTGATTCTTTACTAATAGGTGCTGAAACCTTATTACCATATTGTGCTTGATAAGTTGCACATGAACTCAATGATAAAATAAATCCAACAATGAGAATTTGAATGAGTTTTGAATAATAAGTAAAATACTTAAATTTACCAGATATAACTTTTAAATGGAGAAACTGATTCAGCATACAGAAAGGTTTGTTTTTAACTTATTCAAAGATAAGTTAAGTTCTGAATATACTTATCATAACTTTCTACATACTCAGTATGTTGTTTTGAAATTAAATGAGTTGTTGACGGAAGAGGAAGTCGATGACTCCGATCGGATGGCTCTGACTTTGGCGGCTTGGTTTCATGATGTTGGTTATGTTCTAAAAGAAGATGGTCATGAAATAGAAGGCCAAAAAATCGCTGAAAAATTTTTGAAGGAAAATCAAGTCGATGCTGAATTAATTGAAAAAGTGAAACAATTGATAGCGGCGACTCATTTGAATTATGAGCCACAGAATCATTTGGAAAGAATCATCAAGGATGCGGATTTTTCACATTTGGGCGATAGGAACTTTGAGAAAATAAGTTTTCAATTGAAATGTGAAATTGAGCGGAAAGAAAATATTGAAATTTCTGATGCTGAATGGAACCGAAGAAATTATGAATTTCTGACCCAACAACATAGATTTCACACCAATTATGCTAAAAATTATTGGCAAAATGTGAAAATGGAGCATGTGATCCGAACGCAAGAGAAGATTCGCAACGAAAAGGTAATTGCTGATAAAGAGAAATTAAGAAAAAATAAAGTCGAAAAATTGAAAAAGCCGGATCGAGGAATTGATACGCTTTTTCGAGTTACTTTGAACAATCATACGCGTTTGAGCGATATAGCTGATAGTAAAGCAAATATTTTACTTTCTGTAAATGCGATTATAATTTCGATTGCACTTTCTACTTTATTGCCCAAATTGGCTTCAGAAAAAAATCATTATTTGATTATGCCCACAATGATTATGCTTTCTGTGAGTGTGGTTTGTATAATTTTTGCAATATTGGCGACCAAACCTAATATTTCTAATACATCTTTTACAGCAAGCGAAGTGAAAATCCGAAAAATCAATTTATTGTTTTTTGGAAATTTTCACAAAATGCAAATCGATCAATACGAAGAAGCTATGGAAGAATTGATGAGCGATAGAGACGGTCTCTACAATGCATTGACCAGAGATTTATACTTTTTAGGATTGGTTTTGGCGAGAAAATATAAGTTGCTTAGCATCACCTATTATCTTTTCATGGCTGGAATTATCATTACCGTTTTGGCTTTTGTGATTGCTTTTACAAGTAAAGCTGAATTCAATGCGATTGATCTAATTTAAAGAAATCGAAGAAATCTTCATAATTGTAATATTGATCTGTATTCATTAATTCAGTGATTTTTTCTAAATTAACTTTCACTCTCATCGCTCTCAAACCTGTTAAATCTTGTAAATTTTCGATTTCTAAAAATTCGATATTTTCTTTTAGAAAACCTTTGCTTTGGAAGAATTCGATGTATTTTAAATATTCTTCTTGTTCAGATAAATGAGAATAAACAATTGCAATTTTTCCTTTTTGCGTAATTCTTTCTTTGCTTCCTTTGATATGCGATTTATCGATTCTCTTTTTTAGAACTTCATATTGTACATTATAACTTCCATCCACATCAAATCGCTTCTCATCCATTCTGAATCGAATTGAAATTTCTCGATTAAAAACGAGTATCAAAGAAGTTAAATCCAAAGAAATTTCCAATTCATCATAGATTTGATAATGTTTAGCGAGCATTTCACAAGTAACCAATAATTGCCAAATTCTAAGTTTTTGTAAATGTTCGTATTTAAAATCAATATTTGGAGTGATGGATTGCCCCAAATAAATCGTGTGTTCAATTCCATCGGTTTTAAATCTTTCGAAATAATGAGGATAAATTTGTTGAATTTCTTTTTGACGTTCATCGACCAAATTCGCCAATTGCTGATTGATTTTATCGACAGAATTATCAAACATTTTTCTTTTCTGATAATATCTTCCAGTGATTGGGTCCAAAGATTTTAGATAATCAGCGACCACTCCTTCTTCACCTTGATAAATGTTTGAATCAATCAAAAGCGGATTGATTTTATGGATAATGAATTGTTGAACTTCTGACTCAGAATTCGCTTTGAAAGATTTTTTAATTGATTCATACTTTGAAATCAACTCTTCTTTGATGTCTAAAATGTAGTTTAATCGAGTTTTCTCAAACAAATAATCCAAAACAACTTGGAGTAATTTGACGTGATTTTTTATATCTTCTTTGATGCATTTATTTTGAGTTTTAGAAGATTTACTAATGTCTATGTCGCCGTACAAAGCGATTACATCTTTGAAAACAATTTCTTTAAAATTAAAATCTTTATTCTGATTTTTTAGAAAAAGTTCAACTTCTCTTTCAAATTTCCACGCTACACTTGGATGAAGTGAAGTATATTCTTTTTGAATAATTGAATTTTTGAAATTCGAAAAATCATCCATTCCTTTTTCTAAACGATCGGCTATGAAAGAATAAATCGAGTTGATTCGATAAGAAGTCAAGGAATTGAAAGCCGAAGGAATTTCCGATGCCAATTCAGCGATTCCAAGAAATTTATTTCCTTTGCTCAAAGGGATGAGTGCACAACTTTTATAACCCGATTTATAGAGATTTGAAATGATTTCATCCTTTGGATAACGTTCCAAAAAATTGGAAAGATTGGAAATAATCAAAGGTTTGTTGCCTTTTATATATTCCTTAAAAATAGAATGATTGATGGTTAAACCATTTTGCTTCAAATGATCATTATTCAAAATCAAACTATTCGTAATCATATTGTAGAAATCCAATTTGAATTTATTTTCGTTCAAATCATAATTGGAAATTCCCACATGTATGGATTTTACATTGAAAATAGATTTTAGAATTTCATTTCTCGGAGTAATTCTATCTTCGATCAAAAAAGGAGGTTTTGAAATCTCTTGTTTTAGATTTGAAAATGCAGTTTCAATGGTTGCATCAATCAAACTCATTATCCCAAATCCTTTGATAATCCAAGATTGAGGCGGGAAAAAACTTTTCCACAATTGTATATCATTGGGATTGTCGAGCAAATAATCGATTTGTTTTTTGGATAAAATGATGGATTGATCCGAAGGTTCGATCTCGAGAAAATCAGCATTATAAATGATTCTATAATGTTTTTGAATTCCGTTTTTATCATTGAAATTAAAAAACAATGGAAAATAACTCGAAATGGGAATGTTGAAATACTGACTCAGAATAATGCTACAATTCGCGATATAAATAGAATCCGGGTCAAATTTATCATCATTTATACAAAAATTAGTTCCCGATTCTTCGATCAAACTTTTGAACTTTTCTGTTGGATTAAAATATTGATTGCTCCATGGAAAAGTCGCTGCTGAAATATTGGTATTGGTCAATAATTTCGGGAAAATGCATGACAAAAGATCATCGATAAGTTCTTTGTTTTCGTGTATAATAGATAAATCACGAAAACCATCTTTTAGTTCAGGAATATTATTTGCTTGATCAATTAAATTTTTTGCAAAAGTATTGTCGGGATGAATAGCCAATTGATTTTCCCAATATTCAATGACTTTTTCAAATGAAATCACATGAAAAAACGGGCTTTCAAATCTTGTAAAAATTTTCATAAGACTTTCTCTTAGAGAAATCCAAAAATACAATTAATAAACTTTATTTTTGTATCATTATTTATAAATAAAACAAATCGGTGGATTCGTTTAGGTTTTGTTTTTGAAATAAATTTATTTTGTGTGAACGAAAGATTTAACTACAAACAATATAAAAATGGGCGGTAAGAAATATGAGAAAGCCACTTTTGGAGGTGGATGTTTTTGGTGTGTGGAAGCGGTTTTTGATCAATTGATAGGTGTGAAAAGCGTAATTTCAGGTTATGCAGGTGGACATACAGAAAATCCGACGTATGAAGAAGTATGTTCGGGCGAAACTGGACATGCAGAAGTGGTTCAAGTGATGTTTGATCCAGATTTGATAGCTTACGATGAGATTTTAGAAGTTTTCTGGACGGTTCATGATCCTACTCAATTGAATCGACAAGGAAATGATGTGGGCGAACAATATCGATCAATTATTTTATACGAAAATGAAGAGCAACAATTGATTGCGAAACGCTCGATCAGAGAATTTGAAGCTTCTAAGATGTATGATGGAAGTTTTACCACTCAATTGGTTCCTTTGGAGAAATTTTATAAAGCCGAAGAACCACATCAAGGATATTTCGAAAGAGTAGGTGATGCAAATCCATACTGCACATTGGTAATTAAACCAAAAATTGATAAATTTCACGAAAAGTTTAGACACAAATTAAAACCCGAATACAAATAAATTCGAATTTAATTTTTCAAAAAAACACTTATTTAATGAATGAATTTTCAATAAAAATTGATGAAAATATAGCGAGAGTTGTTGATTTCCCAAAAGAAGGAATTCAATTCAAGGATATCACTTCATTGTTTCAAAATCCAGAATTGATCGAACAAATGGTCGATGCTTTTGCTGATTTTAGTCGAGGAAAAGTAGATGCAGTTTGTGGAATTGAAAGTCGTGGATTTCTGTTTGGATTATTGATTGCTCAAAAACTAAAAATCCCTTTTGTATTGGTCAGAAAACAAGGGAAGCTTCCACCAGAAACGGTTTCAGAATCTTATGATTTGGAATATGGAAGTGCTACCATCGAAGTTCAAAGTCAATACATCAAAGAAGGTCAAAGGTATTTAGTGCATGACGATATCTTAGCGACAGGAGGTACTGCTGAAGCAACTGCGAAATTGATCGAAAAATGCGGTGGAGTAGTTACTCAATTTAGTTTTATAGCGGATCTTTCATTTCTAGATGGAATGGAAAAGTTGAAATCATTTACCGAAGAAATCCAAAGTTTAGTCACTTATCATTCTTAAATTAATTCAGTCAAAAACTCAATGATGGATCAATTTGATATATTGCAACTATCTTTGAGCTTTAAATAAAAAAATTATGTCCAAAATATTAATTATTGAAGATGAATCTGCCATCAGAAATGTAATTCAGAACATTCTACAAGAAGAAGATAAAAATTACAAAGTAGATGTTGCAGAAGATGGAGAAATTGGTTTAAATAAAATAAAAGAAACAGATTATGATTTGATCATCTGTGATATAAAAATGCCAAAAAAAGATGGAGTAGAGGTGATGGAAGAATCGCTCGAATATAATCCAGATTTGACATTTGTGATGATTTCAGGTCATGGCGATATAGATACCGCGGTCGATTGTATCAAAAAAGGTGCATTTGATTACATATCGAAACCACCAGATTTGAACCGTTTTTTGAGTACAGTAAGAAATGCTTTGGACAGAAAAGTATTGGTAACTAAAAATAGAGAGTTGGCTTCAGAAAATAAAGCACTCAAAAGGAAGGTTGCTAAGAAATATGAAATGGTGGGTAGTTCAAAAAGATTGGACGAAATCAGAGACATCATCAACAAAGTTGCTGATACAGATGCACGGGTTTTGATTACAGGTCCAAATGGTTCTGGTAAAGAGTTGGTGGCTCATCATATACACGAAAAAAGTTCGAGAAATAAGATGCCATTGATAGAAGTCAATTGTGCGGCAATACCTTCAGAATTGATCGAAAGTGAATTGTTTGGTCACGTGAAAGGATCTTTTACGGGTGCGCACAAAGACAAAGAAGGAAAATTCGAATTGGCCAATGGAGGAACGATTTTTTTAGATGAAATTGGTGATATGAGTTTGGCAGCTCAAGCAAAAGTTCTGAGAGCTTTGCAAGAAGGTAAAATCTCAAGAGTAGGAGCCGATAAAGAAATCGTAGTCGATGTAAGAGTTTTGGCTGCGACCAATAAAGATTTGAGGAAAGAAATCGAAGAAGGCCGTTTCAGAGAAGATTTATACCATCGATTGGCTGTAATTGTTATCGATGTTCCAGGTTTGAATGATAGAAGAGAAGATATTGAAGAATTGGTGAATCATTTCTCTGCTCAAATTTCAGAATCTGCAGGTATGCCATTCAAGGAATTTTCGCCAGAAGCAATAAAAACATTGGAAAGCTATGATTGGACAGGAAATATTAGAGAGTTGAGAAACGTAGTGGAAAGAATGTTGATTTTGGGAGGAAATCCAGTTTCAAAGAAAGACATAGAGAATTTCGTTAAAAAATAATATTAACTAAATAAAATCGTTAAAGTTTTACATTAAAACTTTAGAAAATATATGAGAACAAATGTTTTAATTGCATTAATAGCTGTAGGATTGCTCAGTTGTAATTCTAAAACAGAAAATACCGAAGATGTATTGACGCCAGAGCAAATTGAAGTTTTGGATGAGCATGGAAGAATTGGAGTGGAGAGCATAGAGTATGAAGGAGTTTATCAGGGAGAAATCAACGGTAAGAAAATGAAATTAACGCTTGAGAGTAATTCATTTGAATTGCTCGAAAACGATAAAAAATCCAAAGGCGATTGGTCAAGAATTGACGACGGAACCATTATAGAATTATTGCCAGAATCTGGATCTTTGTCTGTGAGATATTTCGGTTATTCAGACGAAAATACTTGGGTAGCCTTGAGCGATAGTATGACCTATGTTGAACCTGAACAATTTCTAATTCGAACTTCAAAATGATAAGAATTATAGTTTATTCAATTTTTATTTTATTGGCAGTTTCATGTTCAACCAAATCAAACAATCATCAATTAGGCGAGCGCTTTTTTGAAATTTACTCCAAAAGAGCTGAAATTGACAAAATGCTTTCATTTTATGCCGATGAGTTTGAATATGAAAATATAGGTTTTTCTTCGAGTACCAATGATCCTAAATTTCTTTACGAAGATTTTTATGGATGGAAGAATCCATCGATCAAGTATGAAAGTGAAAATTCAATCACAGTGACTGAAATCCTTAGCAATAAGTATTCGATTGTTGCCAAAGGATACACTATGCCTTATTTGTACAATGGAAATTATGTCGAGGGAAATAGATTTGTGATTTGGTTAGAGTTGGATGACAATTCGAGAATCATCAAACAAACCGATTGGTTTGATTATCCAATGTCAGAAATTATAGAAGCTTATCAATTGAAACAATCGATTTCGATCGATTAAAAATTATAAAGTAGGAAATAATAATAAATTTTCTCAAAATGGTTTTAGTATTAAGAAAATAGAATTATATTTGCACACCATTTTAGGAAAATGTAAAAGAAACAAGCAATGAAAAGAACATTTCAACCAAGTAATAGAACGAAGAGAAACAAACACGGATTCCGTGAGAGAATGGCAACTAAAAACGGACGTCGAGTTTTAGCGGCACGTAGAAAGAAAGGCAGAAAGCAATTGACGGTTAGCGAATCAAGAGCTAAACGATAATCGCTAATATTATATTAAAAAGACCAAGCCCGGAAGTTTCTTTCGGGCTTTTTATATATATTTGTTATATAAATTTCAAATTTCGTTATGTCTGAGAAAGTAGCCCATTTAGAAAAAGCATTTGTTTACCAAAGAAACCATTTGGTACTGAGCAACATTGATTTTGAATTGTATGAAGGAGAGTTTGCTTATTTGATAGGGAAAACGGGTAGTGGTAAAAGTAGTTTGCTTAAAATTCTTTATGGAGATTTACCGTTGAACGAAGGTTATGGTAAAGTGGTGGGAATCGAATTGAACGGAATGAAAGTTCGTAAAATCCCTGTACTGAGAAGACATTTAGGAATTGTTTTTCAAGACTTTCAATTGTTGCTCGATAGAAATGTCGAAAAGAACTTAACTTTTGTTCTTAAAGCAACTGGCTGGAAGGACAAGAAAAAAATCAACGATAGAGTAGATGAAGTACTTGAAAGCGTGGGGATGATTTCGAAAAAGAAAATGATGCCTTTTAGACTTTCAGGGGGTGAACAGCAGCGTATTTCAATCGCAAGAGCATTGCTAAACGAACCGAAATTAATCCTTGCCGATGAGCCTACGGGTAACTTGGATCCTGAAACTTCAGGTGAAATTATGGATTTGATATTGAGTTTATCCAAAGAGAAAAATGTAGCTGTATTGATGGCGACTCATGACTACAGCATCATTCAGAAATATCCTTCAAAAACTTTCCGTTGCCAAGATGGAAAAGTATTTGTTGCTGAAATGGAATCTCTTTTTATTTAAATTATCTCTTGTCTAAATCTTTGAACGAATAAGTTTCAGGCTCAGGTAATATCCATTCCTGATGCCCGAAATAACTCCATTTGACTTGAGTCAAATCAACATTTTTATCGATATATTCGTTGAAAGGACCGCGATTGATGGATAAATAGGATTCTACATAAACTCCTATATCATTTCCTTTTTTCGCTTCTTCTTTGCGTAGATATTGTGCAAATTGCCAGATCATATCAGGTCTTGCACCCACTCTTGATTTCTGTAAAGGTGTTAAATAATCGTCCAAATTTACCCTACTTCGTTCACCAGTTTGATGATCGACCATATAAAAATGTGTATTGGCAGTTTTTGTTCTCAGCATCATTCTCCAAGACAAACGATGCCCTTCTTCAGTCCATAAAACATCGCCCGGAATGAACCAATGACGAATTGGTAAATAGGTTTGCCAAAGTATATAAACAATAAAAAAGAAGGTGAAAACTGTTTGATTTTTATGTCTTGGCTGAAATTCATTGGACCCAGGTAAATAAGTAGTTTTTCTCGGGAAAAATATATTTCTAATCGTCGCAGGTGGATAGAAAAATACTACAAATGACAATGCGAAATATGGGAAAATCCCGATGTGCAAAGTGATGGAATTGATGATATGGAAAATCAAAGCCATGATCAATGCAAAAGTTCTTGTCGGTCGCCACAATAATAATGGAACGATCAACAAATCAAATCCAAATCCTATGTGTGAAATAAATTTCGCAAATTCTCTCGAATAAAGCAATTCCGTCAAAGGTTCCCATGCGACGTTCTCCGCAAACCAAGCAGCTGTTTTTTGGTATCTAATCATCATAAAATCACCATTCATCCAACCAGGATAAAGTTTTGCGATAGCCGCATAGGTGTAAAGCAGAAATAATTGTAAAATGAACAATAATCTTGTCCATTGGTAAGTGTAATCTGATCTGATCTTTGGCCAGAATATTAAATCAACTGATTTGTATCGATTCGCAGGAATGAAAACCATAAACCATGAAACCAGCATCACTAAATAATAATGGTTGTTGTAATGTTCTTTTTGCATGAAATAAACCAATGACCATCCGAGAGCAAATAAAACTGTTGAAATTCTATAAAAAGCTCCCAACATGATCATCAAACCTAAAACGCCTAAAAAACCATAGACATAATACATGGTTTCACCCAACAAAAATTTTGTCCATTCAAAACCGATAAATGTAAAAGTGAATTCTGGCTCGACAAAAGTTTCTGTCACCCAACCAGTGGCAATAGAACCCCAACATTCCAACATCATTAATAATCCAAAAAATATTCTGAAAATCACAATTTGAGAATTGTCTATTCTATGAAAAAGGAAATTATTGAACATACATTAATTACTATTCAAAACTATTAAAATTTGTGAAACCTTTCTAAATATACTTTAGATTTATATCATTGAATTATCATTAGAACAGAATATTTATTAAATTGTTGTTTTTAAATGCTAATATGTCAAAAAACTTTAAAATACACACTTTAGACTTAAATTTTTTAGATAAAGATTCTTCCATAGCTGCTTATTTGATTGAATCTTCAGATGAATTGGTTTTGATTGAAACAGGTCCTGAAACAACTTTCAACTATTTGGTGAAAGCTATAGAAAATAAAGGATTTGATTGGAAAAACATCAAACATGTTCTGCTGAGTCACATTCACTTTGATCACGCCGGTGCCGCATGGAAATTTGCAGAAAATGGCGCTAAAATTTATGTTCATTCCATTGGACTTCCTCATTTGCAAAATCCAGAGCGATTATGGATTTCTGCAAAAATGATTTATAAAGAGGATATGGATAGACTTTGGGGAGAAATGAAGCCAATCGATGAAAAGCTTTTAGTTCCAGCTGATGAAGGTGATTGTTTGTCAATTGGCGATTTGGAATTTAATGTACATTATACGCCAGGACACGCAATTCATCACAATGCCTATCAATTGGAAGATATAATTTTTACAGGTGATGTCGCCGGAGTGAGAATCAATCTACAGCCAGTTGTTCCACCTTGTCCACCTCCAGATATCGATTTAGGGAAATGGAAATCTTCGATTGATAAATTGAGAAAGCTAAATCCAAGATCTCTTTATTTGACTCATTTTGGGAAAGTAGATAAAACTTTAGAACATTTAGATGAGTTAGAGTGGATGTTAGACGATTGGGCAAATTGGATGAAACCTTATTATGACAAAGGAATTGATCCAGATGAAATCACACCAAAATTTATAGAATATACCAAAAATCAACTCTTGGAAAAAGGAGTCAACGAAGATGATGTTTTGAGGTATGAATATGCCAATCCAAGTTGGATGTCAGTCGTTGGCTTGTTGAGATATTGGCGATTGAAAGATGAAGGAAGAATTTAATTTTCAGTTGAATTCATCCTTTTAAGTTTTATAGTTTCTCTTTTTTTAATCAAACCATTGACGATGATTGTCAAAATCATAATCAGTGTAGCAATATAGAAAAGGGGAGTCATTTTTTCGGATTCCCCAAATATTAAAAACGCTAAAATAATTCCATAAACAGGCTCTAAATTTACGTTGAGCAATAAGGTAAATGGACTTATGAATTTCATCAAACGTACAGATTCTATCATTGGATAAGCTGTAAATAAACTTCCAAGCAAAAGTAAATATCCGAAATCTTTCCAACTCACATCATTGATAAGTGAATGATAACCATTGAAAAAAGGTAAAAGTAAACTCACGATGAACAATCCACCGAGCATTTCATAAAACATGATTTTTTGCGCAGGAAATCTATGGTGAATTTTCCCATTGCAAACCGAAAATAATGCTGAAAGAAAACTACAGATAACTCCTAAAAGAATTCCTAACCAATAATCAGGACTCGCATTGTAAATCAAAAGAATACAAGCCGAAACAATGATGGCTAAAACAATTTCGGAAATTTGAACTTTTCTTTTGAAAAATATAGGTTCCAAAAACGCGGTAAACAGAGCGCCTGTCGATAAAGTACTAAGTGCTACAGCTACATTAGAAACTTTGATTGCTCCAAAAAATGTCATCCAATGTAAACCTATGAAGCATCCAATTCCCAAAAGAAGGAAAAATTCTTTTCGACTGACTTTTAAACTTATTTTTCGTAAGCGAAGAATTAAAAATAATACCACAGAAGCAATCGCAACTCTATACCAAGTCAAAGGTATAGCGTCGGTCTGAATAAGTTTGCCTAAAACTCCAGTAAATCCCCATAAGAGTACAATGAATTGTAATCTAATTTGAGCGGTTGAAATCACTATATTTTATAATTAAAAAGTTAAATAAAGGATTAGGAAAGTTAAAAGTTGTTTTATTTGAGAAAAAAAGCTGGACAAAATATCCAGCTTAAAGTTCTTCTAATATGTAATTGAGCTTACGCTTCTATTAAATTTTCAACCAATTGTCTCCATCCAAATGGATCTTCACTGATTCCCATTTGAATATCAACCAACATTTTCTTCAATCGACTACCATAGCATTCATCATCGCTTAAGTTAGGCAATTCTAAACGCTCATCACCATAACCAACAGCAACATAATTGTTGACAACTACCGCAGTTCCAACTCCAAAGACTTCTTTCAAGTTGTTTTCTTGATGTGCTTTATAAATTTCATCTACAGTGATCGGACGAACCTCTACTTCGATGCCTGATTTTTCTGCCAATTGAATGATACTGTCACGCGTCACACCATTTAAAATTCTCTCAGAAGTAGGAGCAGTAATCAGCTTGTCGCCAATTCTCATGAAAACGTTCATCGTTCCAGCTTCTTCAATAAGTGTATGCGTCGCATCATCGGTCCAAATTACTTGGTCATAACCTTCTTTACGCGCCATGTGAGTTGGGTAGAAAGAACCCGCATAGTTTCCTGCAGCTTTAGCAAAACCAACCCCACCATTTGCTGCACGACTGAAGCGGTCAGCTATTTTTACTGATAAAGGTTTATTGTAATAATTTGGTGCAACAGCAGTTAAAATCGCAAATAAATATTCGTTAGAAGAACGAGCGGTAATCGCTTCCTCAGTTGCAAACATAACTGGTCTCAAATACAAAGACATTCCATAAGTCGAAGGAACCCATTGTCTATCCAAATCAACCAAAGCCTTTAGACCATCTAAAAATATTTCCTCGGTAATCTCTGGCATGTCCAAACGAACAGCAGATTTGTTGAATCTCTCAAAATTTTTCTCTGGTCTGAAAAGATAAACTTCATCATTTTGGCTTTTGTAAGCTTTCATTCCTTCAAAAATTCCTTGACCATAATGAGCAATCGACATCGCCGGTGTGAACTCTAATTTTCCATAAGGTTTTATGATAGGTTCTCCCCATTCTCCATCTTTGTACCAGCACAATAACATGTGATCTGAAAAAGCTGTACCGAAAGTTTCTATATTAAAGACATCAGGAGTAAACCTTGATTCGTTTATTTTTTCAATAATCATAAGCGTGTATTTTTGTGAGTTGCAAATTTAACGATAAATAATGGAAAAGCTAAGTAATCCTCTCTTAAATAATGTTTAATTTTGCCCTATGCATGCTAGAGAAATTGTTACCACTAAAGACGGATCTGTCACTATTTACCTTCCTGAATGGAACGAATCTTATCACTCAAAACATGGTGCGATACAAGAAGCGTACCATGTTTTTATAAATAGTGGATTGAGAAAATTGGATCTGAAACATGAGATTTCAGTATTAGAATTAGGTTTTGGAACCGGCCTAAATGCACTGATTACTTTGGCTATTGCTCAAAATGAAAATTTAAAAATCAACTATACTACTTTGGAAAAGTTTCCAGTGAAGGAGGAAGAATTCACGAAATTGAATCATCCTAAAGCTTTGAAGAATTTTGATAAAGAACTCAGTCAATCGGAAGATGAGTTGAATGAAGTTTATTTGAAATTAATGAATTCTAAGTGGGAGGAATTTCAGGCAATTGATGAAAATTTTAAATTAAAAAAAGTACTCATCGATTTTTTAGATTATGATTTTCCTGAAAATCAATTTGATTTGATATATTTCGATGCGTTTGGAGCGAGGGTTCAACCGGAATTGTGGACTGAAACTTTATTCGAGAAAATATTTAAATCCACTAAGAAAAACGGAGTTTTTACCACTTATTCAGCCAAAGGAAGTGTAAGAAGAGCTTTGAAAGAAGTTGGATATCAGGTGGAAAAGAAACCTGGACCTCCAGGCAAAAGAGAAATGTTAATCGGAATTAAAGTTTAAATGTGTACTTCATTCAATATTAGAATTTACGGTTTGTTGATCGAACAAAATCGATTGTTGATTACCAAAGAACTTTTTGTTGATGAGTTGATTTATAAATTTCCGGGTGGTGGTTTGGAATTTGGAGAAGGTTTGCATGATTGTCTCATCAGGGAATTCAAAGAAGAATTGAATTTAGATATAGAAGTTGTGCAACATATCTTTACCCAAGAGAATTTCATACAATCAGCTGTCAATCCCGATGATCAGGTTTTGATGATTTATTATCAAGTAAAAGCGAAAAACTTTGAAGAATTCAAAGTTAGAACTTCGGATATAAAAGAAGTTATTTGGAAAGATTTAGATGAATTGAAAGCTGAAGATTTAACTATGCCTACTGAGCAAAAGGCAGTTCAGGAATTGCTTAAAATTAAATAAGTTCTTTTTCTTCGAAATAACGAATGATCGCTCTTCTCATTAAAATCGATTGTTCATTCGGTCTAAGCTGAGGCAGCTCTTCAAGAAATTCAAATTGAGGCCAACCTTCTTCATCGGTTCCATCAAATCTATAATAACCATAGGGTTCGAGCAAACGACAAACTGCTATATGCATAAGGTTTAACTTATCTTCTTTGGCGAAATTTTTATTGCCCTGACCTAATTCCTGCACACCTATCAAAAATAAAATATTGTCGATGTCAGGTCTTTCGTTGTCGGAAAAATTTTTCATGATAAATTCTTCCACTTTGTCCCACTTTTCAGCTTCTATAGATTTTTTCTTTTCCATTCTGCAAAGATACAACAAGGGAATCGGCTTTTAGAAATTTTTATTCGTACGAATTTTATTTTCTACTCAGTGCTAATTAAAATTTATATAAATTTGCTAACAAATTGAACAGATGTATTGGATTATTTTGATCATAGGAGGACTTTTCGAAACAGCATTTGCTGCATGTTTAGGAAAAGCAAAAGAAACTTCAGGAACTGAATCTTATTTGTGGTATGGAGCATTTGTGGTTTGTTTAGCAATCAGTATGTTGTTGCTGATCAAAGCTGTTCAAGGATTGCCAATCGGAACTGCATATGCGGTTTGGACGGGTATAGGAGCGGTGGGAACTGTTTTGGTGGGAATTTTCTTTTTCAATGAACCTACCAATTTTTGGAGAATATTTTTTATTTTCACTTTAGTTGCTTCCATCATCGGATTGAAGTTTGTGACTAACTAATTGGGTTTCCAGAAAACTTTATCAAAATCTAATATTTGATCGTTTTCTACTTTAATTCCTTCATTTTCCAATAAAATTTGCATCATTTCAGGAGGAGTGAAATGTTGCTTTCCTGTCAAATATCCATTTCGATTGACAACTCTATGGGCCGGAATATTTTCGATCGAATGTGAATTGTTCATTGCCCAACCAACCATTCTCGCCGATTTTTTAGCACCTAAAAATTCAGCAATCGCACCATAAGTAGTTACTTTCCCTTCAGGTATTCTCAGGACTACTTCATAAACTTTTTGGTAAAAAGTTTTATCAGATGTTTTCATTATGAGTTTATTTGTAAATTTAGTAGAATTTTATCATAAATGTAACTATGAAAAACGAAATTGCAATTCAAGCCATTAGAAGCAGGCCAAGGTTTAGAGTGAAAACTAAGATGACACGAACTGAATTTGTAAATCGGTTGAAATGTCATATGGAAAATCATAAACAAGTGATTTTTGGATTTGCAAACAACGAAATGGCTGAACTTCAATTGTACAAAGATTCTGAAAAATATTGGTCTCCTCAACTTCAAATTAGAATTGAAGAAAATGAAGAGAATTCCGATTTGTTGGAAATCAGAGGAGTTTTTGGTCCG
>DEQC01000015.1:42756-71900 GCA_002359055.1 Flavobacteriales bacterium UBA3376
ATTATATTGACAGTTGGAATTTATGGTTGGGTTGAATTTGCTTTGGGCGTTGGGAATTTTTGGGTATGGACCAATTTGTTGGGAGTTTTGTTAATTTTAATTGCTTATTTAGCTTCGCGTATCGGTCAGAAACTGTCACAATCTCATCTAAAAGTTTTGAGAGCTTTTATTGAAACCGTTTTGATCAAAGAAGAAATTCTTAGGATCAATTGAATTCACCAAAAATCATTTACTTCAAACTAATACTAATTCCAGCATTTACTCCGACTGTATAAGGATTGTATTTGTCGAGGTCATTCACAGTATTGATCAAATATTTAAAATGCGGTTCAACATTTATTTGAATTTCTTCGGAGATTTTCATGTCAAATTTCAGACCTGCATTTGCACTGAAACTGGTTTTATTTAAATTATTTGCTCTTCCCAATTCTTCGGTATAATTATCCGCATGAACATAGATTTTATTTTTTGCAAGTAACCAAGTACTTCCCCCACCAGTTGCGCTGATTCCAATCGATTCATTTTGAAACAAAGCAAATTCAGCTTCAATAGGAATTTCTATGTATTCAGATTGTTGTTGCATATCACCATAAGTCGATAAATTGAGTTCAGTATTTGCTAAACTTTGAGGATTTAAATTTACTACTCTCAATTGACTATTGTAATTGATATTGCTAACAGCAAGAGCTGTATTTGCAGATGGAGTAGTGGAAACATTACCAATCAAAGGGACATTTCTTGTGAATTGTTCGAAACCAATTTTTGAGATACCTGTTCTTATTTTAATTTTTTCATTGAGCGCATAAGCACCTTTGATTCCGTATGCCAATGTAATGTTGTTGTCTGTTTTATAGTTGCTCATTTCGTCGGACAACATAGATTTTCCAACAAATGTGTTGAGTGCCATAGGTGAAATGAATCCTGAGATAGTGAATTTATTAAAATCTGCATTGATTTTTTTCTTAGGATTTGATTTTTTCTGATCGTTGATTGTAAGATCTTCCAATTTCTGATTAGAAATTTCATTCTTTGATACATTCAATGAAACGATTAGATTTTCGTTGTTTAATCGATCATTCATTGAATTAAAATTGAAAATTGGAGTGATTTTATTTTTTGAGAAAATCGAATTTTCTAAATTTTCTATGGAATTCGCCCAATGTGCTTCTTGTGAATTTTCAATTGAATTTTGGACTAAATCATGATTTGAACTAAAGTTGGATTCATTAGGTTTAGAATAAATGCTTGCTGTCTCAGCAGAGATATTCTGATGATTCAAATGATTGGTTTCTTCAATATTAATTTGATTATTGGTTTGAATTTTAGTGTTAGAATTCAGAGTCAAATTGGGAATTGTTTGAGCATCAACGAATGGTGAGTCGGATTCAGTTGTATGAATGATTGATTGATTGGAAGAATTATTTAAAACAAAAAATCCTCCAACCAAAAATATTCCTACAGCTGCAATGCCAGAAATTTTTGTCCAGAAAGGGATAAAAGGGCTTTTTTTCTCTTTCGGTAATCTTGATTGTATATTTTCCCAAGCATCTTCAGGTGCTTGTTGAGGTTGGTTTAGTTTCTCTTTAAAATATGAATCCAATTTTCTTCTCATTTTGATATTGTTTGGATTGAACTGTGCTTATTGATCATTTCTATCAGTTTTTCTCTTGCTCTAAATAAATTTGATTTAGAAGTTCCAATTGATATGTTAAGTTTTTCTGAAATTTGTTTGTGTGAATATCCATCGATGACATAAAGGTTAAAAACCTGTTGGTATCGATCGGGTAGTTGTCTAACAAATGTCAAAATTTCTTGATAAGTAAAACAATCAACATCTGTTTCAGTTTCAAAGATAAATTCAGAATGACCATTTAGATCTTCTGTAATATCATCATTGATAACGTATAAATAATTTTTTTTTCTCAATCTTTCAATGCAGAAATTGACCATAACTCTTGAAATCCATCCTTCGAAAGAACCTTTGAATTTATATTGACTGATTTTGTCGAAAATGTGTATAAATCCATCTTGAAAGACGTCTTGAGCATCATCATAATTTTCAGTATATCTCAGGCAAATAGAAAACAATCGATCAGAAAATAGTTTATAAATTTCTGATTGAGCGGATCTATTTTTTCTTTGACATTTCTGAATTAATATTTTGAGAGGCTCGTTCAAGTGTTAATCAATTTACTATAAAGGTATTATAATTTCTTCAGTTATGTACACTGGATTATTATTTTCATCAAATCCATTCCAAAAATGGAAGATGTATTTGCCATGATGTTCAGGTCTAAATTTCAAGGTATGATAAACCGCTTCACCTAAGCTATCACAAGGTTGATCATTTATTTGAGACATCACCAATCTCACAGTTCTTTCATTCCGAAAAATTCTATAATCATAGTCAAAAATATGTTCGCAAGAATTTTTTCGGGTAAAAAAAGTTTTGATTTCAGTAACTTGTCTTGCAGGGTTTATTTGTTCGATTTGAATACTGTCGATGGCTCTATAACTCAAATAAATATTGTCCGTTGCTTCGTCATCCATACAAGAATTCAAAGCAATACTCAATAAAGCTATGCTAAATATTCCTAAATATCTTTTCATTTTATTTTGGTTTGTTCTTATTCTAAAGATGAAAAGATTTTAAAATGGTTGCGTCTAATGCGTGTTTATTGATTGGAAATTCATTCGTCCAATAAGTCAGGTCTTAATTTTTTAGTTCTTTGGTAAGCATTTTCATGACGCCATTCTTCAATTTTTGGAAAGTTGCCAGACAAAAGTATTTCAGGAACTTTTAAACCTTTGTATTCGGCAGGTCTTGTATAAACTTCAGGTGCCAATAAGTTGTCTTGAAATGAATCAGAAAGTGCAGAAGATTCATCGCCAAGGACTCCAGGTATAAGTCGAATGATACTATCGCACAAAACTGCAGCAGCCAATTCACCTCCGCTTAAAACATAATCACCGATTGAAATTTCTTTGGTGACATGCAGATCCCTCACCCTTTGATCCACGCCTTTGTAATGACCACAAATCATCATTAAATTGCCTTTGAGCGACAATTCATTGGCAGTGTTTTGATCGAGAGTTTGTCCATCTGGAGTTAAATAAATAACTTCATCATATTCTCTTTCGGATTTTAAATTCGATATGCATTTGTCCAAAGGTTCAATCATCAAAACCATACCTGCCCCGCCACCGTATTGATAATCATCGATTTGTCCATATTTGTTGAGTGCAAATTTTCTCAAATCGTGTAAATGAACTTCGACCAAGTTTTTTTCTTGGGCGCGTTTCATAATCGATGCCTCAAAAGGGCTTTTAATTAACTCAGGAAGTGCAGTTATAATGTCAATTCGCATCATGCTGCAAAAATATATAATTTAAATTGTAGAACATTGATATTCGTCAAAATTCTATAGCTCTCAAATTTATGCAACAATAGAATTCGATGATTTATTGATAAAACCACGATTTTGTGAATCCACTTATTTTGGTTAAATTCGGTTACTAAAATTTTCATTTCACTTGAAAAATATACAGGAGGTCATTCAATCAGCGAAAAAAGGTAAACGTCAGTCCCAAAATATCATTATGGAAACTTATTGGGATTCGGTTTACAATTATGTGTATTATAAAATCAAAGACGAAGAGGAGGCGGAAGATATTTCAATCAAAACTTTCACTAAGGTTTTCGATAAATTGAAATTGTATAATTCAGATTTCGATTTTAAAACTTGGACAATTTCGATTGCTCACAATACCATGATCGATCACATTCGTCGATCTTCTAAGCTGAATATTTCGCTCGATGATACAGATAATCTCATTGAAATTTCTGAGGATTTACCATCGCCTGAAGAAACCTTGATTCAGAAGCAAGACAATGATGAATTGCTAATGAATCTTCAAAAATTAAAACCTGAATACAGAAGAATCATAGAACTTAGGTTTTTAGAAGATAAAACTTACAAAGAAATCGCAGATGAACTCGATTTAAGTATGGCAAATGTGAAGGTTAGACTGTTTCGTGCGAGAAGTCTTCTGAAAGAAATTTTGAATTCTGAAAATAAATCATTTGACTAATATTGTTAATTAAAGTTTTTAACAATTGTTTGAAACTTTATAATTTTATAGATTTTTAGCTTAAAACTTAACTTTTTGAGTAAAGTTATGTTAATAAACATGTTGATTGTTTGTTGATACTTTAAATCTTTCCTAATTTTATGGCTCAAACTTAAAATCAAAATTTAGGAGTGAAGGGATTAGTTAATTTTATGGTTTTGTTATTTGGAGTGATTTTTATCGCGAGCTGTCATTCGAGCAAGAACATTAGTTACAAATCATCTGAATACAGAGAAATAGAGAATTTAACTAAAAAATCAACCAAATCTAAAAATACAAACACTCATTCGGTTCTCAAAGAAGCTTATAAATTTTTAGGAACTCCTTATAAATATGGAGGAACTACCAAAAGTGGAATGGATTGTTCAGGCTTGGTCATCAATGCATTTCAGTCAATTGGTTTAAACATGCCTCGTGTTTCGAGAGATCAAGCAAACCAAGGAAAGAGCATCAGGCTTCGCGATGTGAGAGAAGGAGATTTGGTGTTTTTTAAAACTTCTGGTTCGACTATCAATCATGTCGGTATAGTTGAAAAAGTTCAAAATGGCGAAGTGTTTTTCATACATTCATCCACTTCCAAAGGAGTGATAGTTAGTTCTATGAATGAAACTTATTGGAGCAAAAGATTTGTAAAAGCAACTCGAGTTTTATGATATATAACGACTTTTTCATCCATCAAATTTGATTAACTTTGTCCTATGATTAATAATTTAGAAAAGATTAAACACAAGGATTCATCGAACTTCTTTTTAATTGCTGGTCCGTGTGCAATTGAAAATGAAGAAACTCCGCTAAGAATAGCTGAGAGAATTGTAAAAATAACTGATAAATTAGAAATTCCATATATTTTCAAAGGTTCATTTAAAAAAGCCAATCGTTCGAGAATAGATTCTTTTACGGGTATAGGCGATGAAAAAGCATTGAAAATTATAGAAAAAGTAGGTCGTGAATTTGGTTTACCAACGACCACTGATATACACGAATCTTACCAAGCGGAAATGGCTGCTGAATATGTAGATGTATTGCAAATTCCTGCATTTCTTGTTAGACAAACCGATTTGGTGGTTGCAGCTGCAAAAACAGGAAAACATGTCAGTTTAAAAAAAGGTCAATTTTTATCGCCAGAAAGTATGAAGTTTCCAGTTGAAAAAGTAACCGATTCTGGCAATCAAAATGTGATGATTATTGAAAGAGGTACGATGTTGGGTTATGGAGATTTGGTGGTGGATTATCGTGGAATTCCTGTGATGAAACATTTTGCGCCAGTGGTATTGGATGTGACACATTCGCTTCAACAACCGAATCAATCGAGTGGAGTGACCGGTGGAAAGCCTGAATTGATAGAAACCATAGCCAAAGCAGGTGTAGCTGTTGGAGTTGACGGATTGTTTATAGAAACTCATCCAGATCCATCAAACGCAAAGAGCGATGGAGCGAATATGCTTAATTTGGATTTGTTGGAAGATTTGTTGACCAAATTAATCAGAGTTAGAGAATCGATTTTATAAAAATAAATCGCTTCAAAGGAATTCATTCACTTTTGATTCAAACAAATTTTTTTCATTCAGTCTTCGATCGATAATTTCCTTAACAGACAAATGTCATTTTATATATTTCGGTCGATAAGTTGACATTTGCTCAAAATTATGTATTTTTGTCGATTATTGAATTTTATGGACGAAATTACAATTCACGATAAGGTTTTTATACCTTATATAACATATGAGGAGATAGAGCATGCCATCAAACGAATGGCCAATACAATTTATGAGGAACATAAAAACGATGTGCCTGTATTTATAGGTGTTCTGAATGGTGTAGTGATGTTCATGAGTGATTTCTTAAAACAATATCCAGGTGAATGTGAAATCTCGTTTTTGAAAATAGCTTCATATGAAGGCATGCAAACGACAGGAGAAGTACATTTACAAATGGACATTCCTATGGACATTGCGGGCAGACATGTCATTATTTTAGAAGATATAGTTGATACTGGGAATACTTTAGAAGTTTTGCACAAACTATTGAGTACTAAAAATGCTAAAAGCATCAAAGTTGCGACTTTGTTGTACAAACCGGATGCTTATAAGAAAGATCTCCCAATAGATTTAGTTGCATTAACAATACCGGATAAGTTCGTTGTAGGCTATGGTTTAGATTACGATGGGCTCGGCAGGAATTTACCGGATATTTACCAAATAAAAAATTAATTAAATGAACGTAGTATTATTCGGTCCTCCAGGTAGTGGTAAAGGAACCCAAGCTAAATATTTAGAAGAAAAATATAATTTGAAACAATTATCTACGGGTGATATGTTTCGTTACAATATTCAAAATGAAACTGATTTAGGACTTCTTGCAAAATCATATATGGACAAAGGTCATTTGGTTCCAGATGAAGTTACAACCAATATGTTGAGACAGGAACTAAAAATCCATGAAGGTTATTCAGGTTTTATTTTTGATGGATATCCAAGAACCATTGCTCAAGCAGAAGCTTTGGATAAAATGCTTAAAGAAGATTTGAACCAAGAAGTTGCAATAACTCTTTCTTTGAAAGTCGATGATGAAATTTTGGTCGAAAGACTTTTGAATCGTGGGAAATTGAGTGGAAGAACCGATGATGCGAATGAGGAAATTATTCGCGAGAGAATTGCTGAATACTATGACAAAACAGATGTAGTCGCTGAATATTATAAAGCGCAAGGAAAATATATAGAAATCAATGGAGTAGGTGAGGTTTCTGAAATTTCAGAAAAATTATCCAACGAAATCGAATTGGTTAAATAAAAATTACATCGGGAATGATTTTGAAAGGCGGAGTGATTCACTCTGCCTTTTTTAATTCTGTAATAGTGGTTTCTTTATTGCAAATTTGAAACACAAAATCGTAATATTTATCTTGCCTGTAAATCGCTCGATAAGTTCTACAAGGAGTTGCTCTGACTTCATCGGTTCCAAAATTAGTTATTTTACTCTTTTTTAGTAATTGATTGTATATAAATATACTATCGAGTCCTTCAACTTCCATGGTTTGTAAAACCTCATCAGAATATGACATAGGATAGATTTTAGCTTCTTCCAACGCCCTTGAATTTGGAAAATAAGTGCAAGTCATAGCTCTCGGTCCAAACAGTACCAAAACCATCACCACACCTATAGAAACACCGATCAAATAAAAGCGAAGTCTTCTTGCAAAATTCATTAATTTCTACTTTTAAATTTAAAATATTGGCAATTATACGATTAATAAATTAATATCATGAAATGGTAAATCGAACCAATCGCTGATTCTTTTTTTGGTCAACAATCCATGGTAGAGGTAAATTCCTGACCTTAAGCCTGAATCGTTTTTTATGACTCTTTCAAATCCTCCATCTTTTGCAATTGTTAAAAGATAAGGCATGAAAAAGTTACTCAGAGCTTTTGAAGAAGTCCTGGCAACTCTTGAAGTAATATTTGGAACGGCATAATGTATAACATCGTGCTTGATGATGATCGGTTGTGTGTGAGTTGTGATTTCTGAAGTTTCAAAACATCCGCCATTATCGATACTCAAATCTATAATGACTGTTCCAGGTTTCATTTTTTGAACCATTTTTTCAGATACCACACATGGAGTTCTTCCATTTCCTCTCAAAGCTCCAATCGCAACATCGCAACGCATCAGTGATTTTTCTAATTCTTTTGGATCCAACATGGAAGTAGAAACTCTAACTCCCAAACTCGTCTGTAATCTTCTCAATCGACTGAGAGACTCGTCGAAAACTCGGATGTTCGCTCCCAAACCTAAGGCGGCTCTCGATGCATATTCACCAACAGTTCCAGCACCTAAAATCACAATTTCAGTTGGACGAACACCTGCGATTCCACCCATCAAAACTCCGTTGCCACCATTGGTGTTGGCGAGTAATTCTCCTGCCAATAGGACAGAAGTGGTTCCAGCGATTTCGCTCAAAAGTCTTACGACTGGCAATTGATCATGTGAATCTTTGATAAATTCAAATCCAATAGCGGTAACTTTTTTTGCAGATAACTTTTCGAAATATGATTTTTTCTGAGTGTTGATTTGAACAGTGGACAATAAAAATGCATTGGGTGTCAATAAATCAATTTCAGCATCCGTCAAAGGACTTACTTTGAGAACAATGGGTTTGGAAAAAACTTCCTTGCTATTGTAAGAAATAGTAGCGCCAGCTTCCGAATATTCCTGATCGGTTAAATTGGCATCTAATCCAGCGCCAGATTCAACAGTAATTTCATGGCCATTGGCAACTAAAACTTGTACAGCTTCTGGCGTTAAACTGATTCTTTTTTCTTGTTGATGACTCTCTTTTGGTATTCCAATACTTAAACTTCCTTCCCTTAATTTCACCTCTAAACGTTCCTCTTTTGGAATCAATTCTTGACGTGAAAAAGGCGTATAAAATCCACCGTTTCCCATGCTATAAATTTATGAAAAAATTATAGTTCTTTGACCCGCTTCTGAAATAATTTTAATGGTATGATAATTATCTTCCAATAAATCCATAATGATTTCAGGCCATTCGATAAAACAAAAACTGCCGGAATCTAAATATTCTTCAACACCAAAATCCAATGCTTCATCTTCTGATTTGACTCGATATAAATCAAAGTGAAAAACCTTGTCATTTGGAATTGAATATTCATTCACTATAGAAAAAGTTGGGCTGCTTACTTCGTCTTTGCTTCCCAATTCTTTGACCAATGATTTGATAAAAGTTGTTTTTCCAGCACCTAAATCACCTTCGAATAAAACGATTTTGTGTTTGAATTCTGAAATGAGTTTACGCGCCAGAAAATCAAGTTCTTCTAAGGAATGAATCTCCGTTTTCATTTTTAATTTTTAGGGCTCAAAGTTACGAAAGGAATTATCATTTCTTCCATAGAAATTCCACCATGTTGGTAAGTTTCTTTATAATAATTTACATAGTGATTGTAGTTTTTAGGAAATGCTAAGAAAATATCTTCTTTCGCAAATATATATTTCGAACTCACATTCACCCTTGGCAAATGAAAATCTTCAGCTTTGTCTATGACAAATACATCATCTTCATCATAAACCAATTTTCTACCCATTTTGTAACGGATATTTGTACTCGTTTCTCTATCACCAACGACTTGCGAAGGTTTTCTTACGAAAATAGTTCCATGATCGGTGGTTAAAAGAACTTTCATTCCTTCTTCCTGTGCTTTTTTTACAATTTGAAGCAAATAAGAATTTTCAAACCAGTTTTTGGTAATGGATCTATAGGTTTTGTCGTCTCTGATCAATTGACTAACGATTCTATTGTCTGTTTTGGCATGAGAAAGTATATCGATAAAGTTATAAACGATAACTGTTAGGTTTTTGTTTTTGTATTGATGGAAATCGTCAAGAATTTTTTTCTCAAAATCGGAATTTAAAACTTTGAAATATTGTAAACTCAATTGAGAAAGTCCAAGGCGCTTCATTTGATCGAGAAGAAATTCTTTTTCAAATTGGTTTTTATTTCCTTCTTCATTGTCATTCTTCCATTCGTTTGGAAATCTTTTTTCAATTTCAGCAGGCATCATACCTGCAAAAAAAGCATTTCTAGCATATTGAGTAGCTGATGGTAAAATGCTATAATACATTTGTTCTTTCTCAATATTATAAAATTCACTAAAAAGAGGTTCTATTGCTTTCCATTGGTCATATCTCAAATTATCGACCATGATGAGCAAGGTGTTTTTATCTATGGATAAATGAGGTTTTACCCATTCTTTAAACACTTGATCAGACAACACAGGTTTTTCGTCGGTTTGCATCCAATCGTAATAATTTCTTTCGATGAATTTGAAAAAACCGATATTGGCTTCTTGTTTTTGGTTTTCCAAAATACTTGACATTTGATTATCGGTAATGTTTTCTAATTCAAGCTCCCAAAAAACCAATTTTTTATAAATATCTTTCCAATCCTCATAATCCCTGGCATTCATAATATCCATGGCTATATTTCTGAATTCTTGTTGATAATTGCCAACTGCTTTTTCGGTGATGATTTTATTTCTGTCCAATATTTTTTTCAAACTCAATAAAATTTGGTTTGGATTCACGGGTTTTATGAGATAGTCGGCTATATGGGCACCTATGGCTTCTTCCATGATGTGTTCCTCTTCGTTTTTGGTGATCATTACGATAGGAAGCTGAGGTTTGATTTCTTTGATTTTTTGAAGCGCTTCCAATCCACCCATACCTGGCATATTTTCATCGATCAAAACCGCATCAAAGTTTTCGTGAGGAATTATTTCTAATGCATCTATAGCATTGTTTATCATTTGGGTTTCATAACCCTTTTTTTCCAAGAACATAGCATGAGGTTTTAATAATTCTATCTCATCGTCTATCCATAATATTTTTATTGCCATAAATATGTTTTTGTTAAATTTGCAAACTAATCTTGTATAAATTACGCATTTTGGAGTATGTAAACAAACTCAAGGTATTTAACGATCCAGTACATGGTTTTATTAGTATACCCAACGAATTAATTTTCGATATCATCGAACATCCATATTTTCAACGACTGCGAAGAATATGCCAAACCGGTTTGACGGAATTGGTTTATCCTGGTGCACGTCATTCGAGATTTCACCATGCTTTAGGTGCTATGCATTTGACCAACAAGGCCATTGTTACACTTAGGATGAAAGGTGTTGAAATCTCTGAAGAAGAAGCCAACGGCGTTCTTTGTGCAATTTTGTTGCACGATATCGGGCATGGACCATTTTCACATGCATTGGAATATGCCATTATGGAAGATTGGGTACATGAAAAAATCTCTTTGCATTTGATGCAATTGTTGAATGAGGAATTTTCGGGTCAATTAGATTTAGCCATTCAAATATTTAAAGGTGAATATCCAAGAAGATTTTTAACACAATTGGTTTCGAGTCAATTGGATATGGATCGTATGGATTATTTGAAAAGAGATAGTTTTTTTACAGGAGTAGTGGAAGGTAATATAAATCCAGATCGAATTATTTCAACTTTGAATGTCAAAGATGATCAATTGGTTGTGGATTCTAAGGGAATTTATTCGGTAGAAAAATATTTGGTGGCTCGTATGTTTATGTATTGGCAAGTTTATAATCATAAATCATCTTTTTCAGCAGAAGTTTTAGTGACTCAAGCGCTTAGAAGAGCAAAGGAATTGAGTGAAAAAGGAGAGGATTTGTTTGCGACCGAAGCTTTTTCTTTTTTCTTAAAAACAAATATTAATAAATCGATCAATGAGCGTTTGGAGCATTTTACGCAATTGGACGATAGTGATATTTGGACTTCTTTGAAGGTTTGGCAGCATTATGATGACAAAATATTGTCTTATCTATCGAGTGCATTGATCAATCGAAGATTGCCAGTTTCAAAAATTCTTAACAAAGAATTGAGTGAGGCGGAATTAGAGAAAATGAAATTGAAAATAGCTAATGAATTTCAAATAGAAGATGCGAGTTATTTTGTTCATCAAGCCAAAATTAAAGTTACTCCTTATGATAAAAATGATGGACCAATTTACATAATGGATAAGAGCAAAAACCTGCATGAAATATCGGACTCACCCTTGCAAATTTTGTCGCACCATTTGTTGACTCCCATTCAAAAATTTCATCTTTGTTATATTGATGTTAAGAAATATATACCATAAGCTTAATTAATCTAAGCAAAATTTATATTTTTGCATACTATGGAATTTAGCGCAATAGATATTGCTTCCGTTTTAGAGGGAAGAGTAGAAGGAGATGCTGATGTAAAAGTTAAAACTCTCTCTAAGATTGAAGAAGGTAAGCCAGGTTCGATTTCATTTTTATCCAATTTGAAATATGAATCACATTTGTATGATACCAATGCATCGATAGTGATTGTTTCTGAAGGATTTGTTCCTAAACAATCCGTCAAGTCAACTTTGATTTATGTAGAAGATGCTTATCAAGCTTTTACAAAATTGCTTCATTATGCAGATCGCATGAGAAATCAAAAATCAGGTATTGATAAAAACACTCAAATTCACGAAACCGTTGAATTGGGGCAAAATATTTACATCGGTAGTTTTACATTTATTAGTGAAGGAGCGAAAATCGGAGATGAAGTTATGATTCATCCCAATGTTTTTATTGGAGAAAATGTAAGCATAGGCAAAGGGTCAATCATTCACTCAGGTGTGAAATTGTATTCCTACACAGAAATCGGCGAAAATTGTATCATTCATGCCAATACAGTGATTGGGGCTGATGGTTTTGGTTTTGCACCTACGCCGGAAGGAAAGATGGAAAAAGTTCCACAAATAGGAAATGTAATTATAGGAAATGATGTAGAAATTGGAGCTTCATGTACCATCGATAGAGCAACTTTAGGATCGACCATCATACGCTCAGGAGTGAAGTTGGACAATCAAATTCAGATTGCACACAATGTAGAGATCGATGAAAATACAGTAATTGCTTCTCAAACGGGCATTGCAGGTTCTACCAAAATCGGTAAAAACTGTATCATCGGTGGGCAAGTAGGAATTATAGGTCATTTGAAAATTGGGAATTTCGTACAGATACAAGCACAAAGCGGAGTGAACAATGATGTTCCAGACAAAGGAAAGGTCTATGGTTCGCCAGCGATGGAGGCTTCGGATTTCAGAAAATCTTATGTATATTTCCGTAATTTTCCTAGTATTGTAAGAAAATTAGAAGATTTAGAAAAAGAGTTTAAACAAAATATAAAGAGTTAGAGATTGATGTCTGATAAGCAAAAAACTTTAGCAAGTGAATACAAATTAAATGGAGTAGGGCTTCATACAGGAAAGCAAGTTAGTATGACTTTAAAGCCCGCGCCAGTGAATACTGGTTTTGTATTTATACGTACAGATTTAGAAGGTACACCTCATATAGAAGCAGATGCAAATTATGTGACAAGTACTGAAAGAGGAACCACTATAGAGAAAAAAGGAGTGAGAATCCATACCACTGAGCACTTATTAGCTGCTTTGACAGGAATGGATTTGGACAATGTTTACATCGAAATAGATAACTCAGAAGTTCCTATTTTGGATGGTTCCTCAAAATTCTTTGTAGAAGCTATTGAAAAAGCAGGTATAGTAGAACAAGATGAAGATAGAGAATATTATGTGGTCAAAGACATAGTAACTTTTACAGATCCAGAAACAGGTTCTGAAATTACAGCTATACCTTCTGACGAATACCAAGTAACTACTATGGTGGATTTTGGTACCAAAGTTTTAGGTACTCAAAATGCTTCTATAAAAAGTTTGTCAGAATTTAAAGATCAAATAGCCAATGCGAGGACTTTTAGTTTTTTGCATGAAATAGAATATTTATTAGATGCTGGTTTGATCAAAGGAGGAGATTTGAGCAATGCAATTGTATATGTCGATAAGGAAATTACTCCAGAGACCAAAGAAAAATTGACCAAAGCATTTAATAAAGACGATGTTTCTATACGTCCCAACGGTGTTTTGGACAACATCACACTTCATTATCCAAATGAAGCAGCAAGACACAAATTGTTAGATGTAGTTGGGGATTTGGCTTTGATAGGAACTAGATTGAAAGCTAAAATCATCGCCAATAAACCAGGGCATCAAATCAACACAAACTTCGCAAAGAAATTGAGCAAACAAATCGCTATAGCAAAAAGAAAAAATGTACCGGAATTTGATTTGACCAAAGAGCCGATTTACGATATCAATGATATCATCAAGATTCTTCCACATCGCTATCCATTTTTATTGTTGGATAAAGTGATTGAAAGAACTGATACAACTTTGGTCGGAGTCAAAAACGTTACCATGAACGAGCCGTTCTTCGTTGGGCATTTCCCACAAGAACCAGTAATGCCAGGAGTTTTACAAATTGAAGCTATGGCGCAACTGGGAGGAATTTTGGTTTTAGGTGAAATCGATGATCCGGAAGATTATTCGACTTATTTCATGAAAATTGAAAATGTTAAGTTCAAAAGGAAAGTTATTCCAGGCGATACATTGATCTTAAAAGTAGAGTTGATACAACCGATAAGAAGAGGCATAGTACATATGAGAGGATATGGATATGTGAATGATACCATCGCTGTAGAAGCAGAAATGATGGCATTGGTAACCAAAGATAAAATTTAATATGAAGACCATGAAGCATAGTTTGGCATATATCCATCCTGAAGCAAAAATTGCAGATTCGGCAATTATAGAACCCTTTAGTTCTATTTCTGCCAACGTTGAAATCGATGAAGGTACTTGGGTAGGTCCAAATGTTACAATAATGGAGGGAGCGCGAATTGGTAAAAACTGTAAAATTTTTCCAGGTACTGTGATATCGGCCGAACCTCAAGATTTAAAATACGAAGGAGAAGAGACTCTGACTTTTATAGGTGATAATACCGTCATAAGAGAATGTGTAACTGTAAATAAAGGTACCAATGCTTTGGGTTATACGAAAATTGGAGACAATTGTTTAGTCATGGCAACGGCTCATATCGCACATGATTGCGTCATTGGAAACAATGTTATTTTGGTCAATGGTGTAGGTTTGGCAGGACATATAGAAGTTGGTGATTATGCCTTTGTTGGAGGAATGAGCGCAGTGCATCAATTCACAAAAATCGGAGAACATTCTTTCATAGCCGGTGGTTCACATGTGAGAAAAGATGTTCCGCCTTTTGTAAAAGCAGCGAGAAATCCATTGTCTTATGCTGGAATTAATTCGATAGGACTGAGGAGAAGAGGATTTGAATCGGATGAAATAATGGAGTTGCAAAATATCTACCGAATTTTATTCCAAAAATCAAAAAACGTTTCTCAAGCGTTGAGAATCATTGAAGCAGAATTTAAAGCTACCCCTGAAAGAGACCAAATCATTCAATTCATTCAAAGTAGTAAGAGAGGTGTGATGAAAGGCTATACTACCAGAGGAGAAGTTTAATAATCAATATAATAAAAATTAATGGCAACTACAGCAGATATTAGAAAAGGCTTATGTATCAATTGGAACAATGATACTTGGAAAATAGTTGATTTTCAACACGTAAAGCCAGGAAAAGGACCAGCCTTTGTTAGAACAAAATTGAAAAGTATTTCAAGTGGAAAAGTAGTGGACAATACATTTCCTGCTGGACATAAAATCGATGACGTTAGAGTAGAAACTCGTCAATATCAATATTTATACGATGACGAAAATGGATTTCACTTCATGAATAATGACGATTTCACTCAAGTGTATTTAAATAAAAATATGATTGAAAATCCACAGTTCATGAAAGCAGGTGATGATGTGACAATTATGTTTAGAGCAGAAGACGAAACTCCTTTGTCAGCAGAATTGCCACAATTCGTAATCATGGAAATCACTTATACAGAACCAGGAATCAAAGGTGATACAGCTACAAATGCAACTAAGCCAGCGACTACAGAAACAGGTGCTGAAATTAGAGTTCCATTGTTTATCAATGAAGGCGATAGAGTCAAAGTAAATACAGAAGATGGCTCTTATATGGAAAGAGTAAAAGACTAAATAAAATAAAATCTATACAACCTAAGCCGTTTCATCCCTTGAAACGGCTTCATTTATTTTTTGAGAAAATACTATGATCGATCAAATGATACAATTCCAAGTGTTTTTGTATTAAATCAATTAAACCTAAATTTGTAACAGTTAACTTATTAAAAGATGAAAAAATCAATTATAACAGGTATAGGACATTATGTGCCTGAACAAGTCGTTACCAATGACGATTTGTCTAAAGTGATGGATACCAATGATGAATGGATCACCGAAAGAACAGGTATCAAAGAAAGAAGACATCTCGGAAGAAATTCAGGAATAAATACTTCAGATTTAGGTACAAAAGCTGCCCAAATGGCAATTGAAAATGCTGGCCTAACAGCAAGAGATATTGATTTTATCATCTTTGCCACTCTAAGTCCAGATTATTTCTTTCCTGGTTGTGGAGTTATTTTGCAGAAAAATTTAGGATGCGATACCATAGGTGCGATAGATATACGTAACCAATGTTCAGGATTCATTTATGCCTTGTCAACCGCAAATGCATATATAAAATCAGGCATGTACCAAAATATATTGGTCGTAGGTGCGGAAAATCATTCTTTCGGATTGGACATGACCACCAGAGGACGTGGAGTTTCAGTGATATTTGGCGATGGTGCAGGTGCTGTTGTGGTTTCTGCTACTGATGAAGAAAATAGAGGAATTATCTCAACCAATATGCATAGCGAAGGTGAATATGCAGAAGAATTGGCGGTTTTGTATCCAGGGACTAAATATGGTTGGGCAGACGAAGCTTTAAAAGAAGATAGTCAAATCGGTCCCGAACAAATTTATCCTCATATGAATGGGAATTTCGTGTTTAAGCATGCAGTGACGCGTTTCCCTGAATCCATCAAAGAAGCATTCGAAGATGCTGGTGAAAATCTTGAAGATTTGAAATTATTCATTCCTCACCAAGCCAATCTAAGAATTAGTCAATTTGTACAAAGACAGTTAGGATTGAGCGATGAAAAGGTTTACAACAATATTCAAAAATACGGAAATACCACTGCTGCATCTATTCCAATCGCACTAAGCGAAGCTTATCAAGAAGGAAAAATACAAAAAGGAGATTTGATATGTATGACCGCATTTGGAAGTGGATTCACTTGGGGAAGTGTATTGATGCGATGGTAAACCAAAGCATAGTTGCAAATATCATTCAGACTAATTCCTGAAATTCAAAAAATAGAATTACATTTGCAACCTCAAACAGAGAGGTGGCCGAGCGGTCGAAGGCGCACGCCTGGAACGCGTGTATACGGAAACGTATCGAGGGTTCGAATCCCTTCCTCTCTGCAGAAATTATAAGGCACAGTTTGGAACTGTGCTTTTTTTTGTAGGTAAGGGCGGCCAAATGAATTAAATTTTGAGCTTGTGTAGTTTAAATTAAGACCTTTTACATCGGATGATTTTTTATGTATTGCAAATTTATTCTCTATAATACAAACTATTATAACTCCCTTCTGTTTAATTGTTAAGTTTATTGAAATCATGTAGTTATGTATATTTGTGAATTATTAGGCTGAATTAGGAGGTTCTTATAAACAATCAAATATGACACCGAAGCAACAAGAAAGAATTAAAAATAAGATCAAGAAAATTAAAACTGCACTAGCTGCTGACAAAAGAAATTGGGGTGGTCAATACCATGATGGAAGTGGACTGAGGTACTTGCCGCCACAGTTCTATATTCAACTTGAAGACTTCTCCGGTGGGCTTCGTTACTTCAATTGGTTTAATAAAAATTTTCCGGATGATAGTGGCTTTCCAGATTTCTTGTTTGAGTGGACAATTATACTTTTTAAGACCGGCAGACTGAAAGAGGCGGAGAAAAAAGCATTTGATACTTTTTGTAGTAACACTTACTTATTTGATAAATTTTTTGGGAGAAAATTGACTAAAATTGAAAAGTGGGAAGGTTCAAATCTTCAAACTTTGGACTTTGCAGAAAATCATTTTTCGTACAATAGCAGGCAAGACAATTTAGCTGACTTTTCAGTGTGGTTAGACGACTTTTCAACTTCAGAAAAATTCCTCTATTTAAGCAATCGGTTTCTCGATATACAAATACAATTGAAAACAATAAAAGACAAGGAAACAAGATTTTATTTAATTCAACAAGAAAGACAATTGAGAGGAGAACTATAACGAAGGACTAGAAGATAACGCAGTGACTTAACCGAAATCTAGCCCAGAGAACTTAGCGAAGCCTTCTCATCGACTAAAAGGGGATAAATTTTCCCATTCAAAAATATTCTCTATTTTTTTTCGGATTTTTATCTTCATTATTCAAATGAAATGTTGATCAAACATTTTTCTATTTAAATTTTTAAGAAATTCAATATAAATTTTATCTATTTGATAAGATCTCATTTTGTTATTAAGCTTTTAATTCTATAGTATTTAATTCTCCTTAAATCCATTCACAAAATGTTTTCCACAAATTGAAAAATTTAACGGAATTTAGACAGAATATGGCGCTTGTGGTGTTTAATTTTGCAATCTATGTATGCACTGATCGATTGTAATAATTTTTACGCCAGTTGTGAACGGGTCTTCAACCCTGAATTGATAGGAAAACCAGTGGTGGTGCTTTCTAATAACGATGGATGTGTAGTTGCACGTTCGAGTGAAGCCAAAAAATTGGGCATTCCGATGGGCGCTCCTGCGTTTAAATTTGAACCACTTTTTCGTCAACACCATGTGGAAGTATTTTCATCCAATTATGCGTTGTATGCCGATATGAGCAATCGAGTAATGAATATTCTGAAAAAGTTTAATCCAGATGTCGAAATTTATTCAATCGATGAAGCCTTTTTGTATTTCAAAGGTTTTGATCGATTCGATTTGGTGCAATATGCAAGAGAGATTAAACAAGAAATTTATAAAATCACTAAAATACCAGTTTGTATAGGAATTGCTCCAACCAAAACTTTGGCAAAAGTGGCCAATAAAATTTCAAAAGATTTCTCAAATTACCACGATGGTGTTTATGCAATAGATAACGAATACAAAAGAGAGAAAGCTTTGAAATGGCTCAAAGTCGGTGACGTTTGGGGATTAGGTCCTCGTTTGTCAAAAAGACTGTCTTATATTGGTTGCAATACAGCTTATGAGTTTACTCGTTTGAGCGATCAATACATTCGTAGGAACTTTTCGATAGTCGAATTGCGTTTGAAAAAAGAGCTGTTGGGCGAAAGTGTTTTAGAATTGAATCAAATCACTCGTAAAAAAAGTATTGCTACAACAAGAAGCTTCGAAGGAACAATAAATGATTATGAAGAATTGAGAGAAAGAGTTTCAACTTTTGCGGTTTCTTGTGCAGAAAAATTGAGAAAAGAAAAATCGAAATGCAATATAATTACAGTTTTTATCAAGACCAATCGATTTGATACCGTAAATCCGTATTTTTCTCAAGCATTGAGTACGACTTTGCCGTATGACAGTAATTCGAGTATAGTTTTATCCAAAAAAGCTTCCTTTTTGTTGAGTCAATTGGTTTCATCCAAAGAAAATATGCCTTCTTATAAAAAAGCTGGAGTCGTAGTTTCAGCCATAACACCAGATGATCAGACACAACTCAATTTGTTTTATGAAGATTCTGAAAAACACAAAGCTTTGATGAACGTTATGGATGAATTAAACGCTTATTATGGTGGACATAAATTGGTTTTGGGTTCCCAAGATTTGAAACGTAAATGGAAAATGAAACAGCAAAGGCTTTCGCCTGCTTATACAACTAAGATTAATGATATTTTAACAGTCAATTGAAATGGTACAGTTTTTAAAATTACCTAAGTTTTCGAGCGAATTGATCAATATTCCTTTGAAAAAAGAGGGAGAAAAAAGGTTTGTTCAATTTTTCGGTGATGTAGCTGCCGGATTTCCATCGCCAGCAGCAGATTTTGAAGAAAACAATATTTCCTTGGATGAAATTTTGATACAATACCCAGAAGCTACGTATCTCAATAGAGTAGGAGGTGATAGTATGTCGCCCGAATACATCAAAGGGGATTTGCTGATTGTACGATCGGATTTAGATCCACAACACAATGATGATATTGTAGTTTCTGTGAATAGTTCCGAATATACCTTTAAGCGATTCGATAAAATAAACAATCGTTTGATTTCTCTAAATCCAAAGTATGACAACTGCATACAACTGGATAAAGAGGATGTTGTGATTGTATTAGGCGTTGTGACTGCTATGGTGAGGCAGAAGAGGAAATTTTAAAAACTTATTGGCTCGATTTATTCTTCCCATCCCCATGGCTTTTTATCAAATTCAATTGGATTTGTCAAATCAAATTCAACTGTGAAAACTCTGTCAGATCCAATTCTTCTTAAATTATAAGAAAAAGAAGTTTCGTCAATGGTCATCCACCAAACATTGTGACATGCATAATCAATCATAGCACAAGTTTCTTGATCTGCTGGGAACATTTGTAAATCAGCGTGTCCAACATTGGTAGAAGTTCCACCGTACATAGTTACTTCTTCATCGCTTCCATCGGGGTTTCTATGGTCGTGTTTGAGTTCAATTCTATTGTTTTCAAAAGTAAGTATCCAAGTTCTGGATTGATCTTCGCCTACATAAAAAGGAATTTTGATTTGATTTTCTTCACAAGATAAAACTTGCATCACAAGACGTTCACCTGTAAATCCATCACCTTCTTGTGCACCCGCAGTTATCACTCCTTCGTAAGCTTTTCCACAATGTTTTTCGATTTCCTTTTTGAAATCTAAATTTGGATAATTTGCCAAATCTTCAGCTTCTGTAATTTCTACTTGAGAATCAACAGAAGTTTCCGCAGGACCGATGTTTTGTTCATCTTTTGATTGACAACTAAAAACGAAGAAAGCGACTAATAAGGTGTAAAAAGTATTTTTCATAATGTGAATTGATTAAAAAAAAGCCCTGATAAATAATCATCAAGGCTCAAATATAGCATTTATTATTTTAAATTATTTAAGTGTACATTCCACCATCCACGCTTAAAACTTGTCCTGTAATATAATCCGATAAGTCAGAAGCTAAGAAAAGGCAAGCGTTAGCGATGTCTTCTGGAGTTCCACCACGTTTCAGAGGAATGCTATTTCTCCATTCTTCAACAACTTTCTCATCCAATTTTTCGGTCATCTCAGTTTCTATAAATCCAGGAGCAATAACGTTGCAACGGATATTCCTCGAACCTAATTCAAGAGCTACAGATTTTGTAAGTCCGATAAGTCCAGCTTTGGAAGCAGCATAATTGGCTTGTCCTGCATTTCCTCTTCTTCCTACAATAGAACTCATATTGATAATCGAACCTTTTCTTTGTTTCATCATAGGTCGGGTAACCGCTTTGGTCAAATTGAAAGCTGAATTGAGATTGACTCTTATCACTTCTTCATAATCTTCAATGCTCATTCTCATGATCAAATTGTCACGAGTTATTCCAGCATTGTTGACTACGATATCGATTGCTCCAAATTCTTCTAAAACATCATCCACCAATTTTTGTGCAGCTTCAAAGTCAGCTGCATCGGACTGATAGCCTTTGGCTTTAATTCCTAAAGCTGAAAGCTCCTCTTCCAAAGTTTTAGCTCTTTCAACTGATGAAGCAAATGTAAATGCAATATTGCATCCGTTTTTAGCAAAAACTTCAGCTATTCCTTTACCAATTCCTCGAGTAGCACCGGTGATGATCGCGGTTTTTCCTTTTAAAAGTTCCATACATTTTAAGTTTAAATGCTAAAATAGTAAATTCATACAATGAAAATCAAATTTGAATAATGAATATTCATAACAGAACAAAAAACCTATATAAAAAGCTATTGAAACACGAATAATAGACTGAATTCACCGTGTTGAAAATCAATAGGAATTGTGATTGACTTGTTGGGTTTGGGTCAATATATAATTCAAAATTTTATTTTTCTCTTTTGGTGAGAACCATTCTCTACTTTTGTCCTTTCTATTCCAAGTCAATTGGCGTTTTGAATATCTGCGTGTATTTTTTTTGATTTCCTCAATGGCAGTTTCCAAATCTGTTTTTCCTTCAAAGAAATTAAATAATTCTTTATAACCAACTGTTTGTAAACTGTTTAAATGTTTGTGAGGAAACAATTCCATGGCTTCTTTTAAAAGACCTTCATTCATCATCACATCGACTCTTCGATTGATTCTCTCGTAAATTTCCTCTCTGGGTAAATCCAAAGAAATTTTCACGATTTTAAAATCTCTTTTGGTTTTATTTTGAATTCTAAAAGAAGAAAAAGGTTTTCCACTACTTCTGTAAACCTCAAGTGCTCTGATGATTCGAATAGGATTCTTTAAATCGACTTCTTCATAATAAACTGGATCAACTTCTTCTAATTCTTGTTGAAGTTTTTCCAAGCCAAATTCTTTCCATTCTGAATTTAATTTTTCACGAATGCTCGAATCGACTTCAGGAAATTCATCCAAACCTTCAGTAACAGCTTTTTCGTATAAGCCAGAACCACCTACCATGATGAGTGTATCGTGAGTTTTGAACAATTCATCAATTTTTTTCAAAGCATCTCTTTCAAAGTCGCCCACCGAATAATTATCAAAAATACTCAGATGTTGAATGAAGTGATGAGGAACTTTATCGAGTTCTTTTTGTGAAGGTACAGCAGTTCCAATTTTCATTTCCTTATAAAATTGTCGAGAATCACATGAGATGATTTCTGTAGAAAGCTGTTCTGCTAAAAAAATAGCAAGTTTTGTTTTTCCGATGGCAGTAGGGCCTGATATCGATATTAAATATTTTTTATTGTGCATTATGAATTCGATGAATTAACTACAATAGTAGTTTCAAATTTTTCTGATTTTTTCCAATTGTAATAGTCTATTAATTCTTTTTTGAAATATTTCAAAGCAAAGATTACGACTACAGCGTCATCCAATATAAGTCCAGGGATTAAGTCAATCGGCGAAATTACATAAATTAAAACCAAAGTTCCAATCAATAAGTTTTTTCTTTTAGGTTTATATTTTCCATTGAACCAATCCCAAAGCATTTTGAAAAAAACTTTGATAGATTCTATAGAAGATAACTCATCGGTTTTTGCTTGACTACCGATTATATTAGCTACCCTTAAAAATTTAGTAGTCTTCATATTATTGATATTAGTTTTAGCATTAAGTCAAAAAACATTCCAATTTGCAAGTTGCTGTATTTTATGTGGTTAAGTAAATGAATTGGATGTGTAATTATGTTTGATTTGCTAAAAACAGTGTAAAAGTATAAAATATATTAATCATATTCAACGCAAAGATTTAGCTAAGAATAATTATAAGATCGATAGAGAATACAATAATATATTTTTTATAGAATAATACGTAAAAGATATAAAAACTAAAATTTATGACTTGTGGATTGATTTAATAAAGTTGCTGCGATTTAAATTCAACAAGTAATAATAAAAAAGCCCCGAAGATAGTCGAGGCGCTAAATGTTTTCACAACGGAATAATCCTTATTGTGAATTGCTTTCAAATTGTGGGCTAAATTTAAAAATATTCTTTAAATTAAACAAATTTTCAAAAGTTAAAATTTAAATGACGTATTTTGACGTATTGAATGTTTATTATTGAAATTTATTAAAAATTAAGGCATGAGTAAGAAAACAATTTTAGGACTGGATTTAGGGACAACTTCTATCGGGTTTGCACATGTAATAGAAGGTGAGGATATACAACAATCAGAAATTAAACAGATTGGAGTAAGGGTGGTGCCACTAACTGTGGATGAAGAACAAAACTTTGAGAAAGGTAGAAGTATTACTACGAATGCTGAGCGTACATTGAAAAGAGGTGCTCGTAGAAACTTAGACCGCTATCAAGACAGAAGAGAAAATTTAATTGAAGTTTTACAAAAGGCGAAAATAATAGATAAGGAAACACCTCTTGCAGAGGATGGAAAAAACACTACGCATCAAACTTGGGCATTACGTGCGAAAGCAGCTGTTGAAAAAATTGAAAAAGATGAGTTAGCTCGTGTGCTTTTAGCTATCAATAAAAAACGTGGTTATAAAAGTAGCCGTAAAGCCAAAAATGAAGATGAAGGACAGATTATTGATGGAATGGCTATCGCAAAACGTCTTTATGAAGAGAACATTACACCAGGACAATTTGTTTTTCAGTGTTTGATGGAAGGTAAAAAATCTATTCCTGATTTTTATCGTTCAGATTTACAAGCTGAATTTGACAAAGTATGGAATTTTCAAAAACAGTTTTATCCAGAGATTCTTACAGACCAATTTTATGAAGAATTAAAAGGAAAAGGACAAAGGGCAACTTCTGCCGCATTTTGGAGTACTTATAAATTCAATACTGCTGATATAAAAGACTTGGAAGATAGTTTGAAAAATGAACAAACTATTAAGTTAAATAAAAGGGAACAAAAGAGATTACAATCATATAAATGGCGAAGTGATGCTATTTCTAAACAACTTGATAAAGAAGAAGTGGCTTATGTTCTGACAGAGATTAACAATAATTTGAATAGCTCGAGTGGTTATTTAGGTGAAATTTCAGATCGTAGTAAAGAATTATATTTTAACCAACAAACCGTTGGACAATATTTGTATCAACAGCTTCAAGAAAATCCTCACACACGATTAAAAAATCAGGTTTTCTATCGTCAAGATTATTTAGATGAATTTGAGAAAATTTGGGAAGTTCAATCAAAGTATCACCCTGAATTAACTGAAGAACTTAAAACCGAAATACGAGACATTATTATTTTTTATCAACGAAAATTAAAGTCTCAGAAAGGTTTGATTAGTTTTTGTGAATTTGAAAGTAAAGAAATTATTGTTGACGGAAAAAAGAAAACAATTGGCTTAAGAGTGGCACCAAAGTCTTCTCCTTTATTTCAAGAGTTTAAGATTTGGCAAAACTTAAATAATGTTTTGATTCGTAAAAAAGGAAGCAAAAAGAGAGTTGCTAAAAATGAAAATCAAACAAGCATTTTCGAAGATGAAAAAGAGATCTTTGAGCTTGACTTAGAAGCCAAACAACAAATTTTTGAAGAACTTAATTTAAAAGGTAATCTTACAGCTAAAAAAATAATTGAACTCTTAGGTTACAAGCCTGCTGATTGGGAAATGAGCTATAGCCAGTTAGAAGGGAATAGAACTAATCAAGCACTTTACAATGCCTATTTGAAAATATTAGAAATCGAGGGTTATGACATTAAAGATATTTTAAGGGTTAAGTCTAATAAAGATGAAGTAGAGTTGGATGATTTGAAGGTTTCTGCTTCTGAGATTAAAAATATGGTTCGAGATATTTTTAAAGTATTAGGAATTGACACTGAAATTCTTGAATTTGATGCGGAATTAGATGGTAAAGACTTTGAAAAACAGGCATCTTACCAACTATGGCATTTGTTATATTCTTATGAAGAAGATGACTCACACAGTGGAAATGAAAAGTTATATGAGCTATTAGAAAAGAAGTTTGGCTTTAAAAGAGAACACGCAGAAATTTTAGCCAATGTTGCATTGCAAGATGATTATGGTAATCTGTCGACCAAAGCCATGAGGAAAATTATTGTTCATTTGAAACAAGGTTTTGCTTATGGAGGAAGAAAAGATCGTCCATTTGAACCAAGCGCCTGTGAATATGCAGGTTACCGACATTCTAAACATTCATTGACCAAAGAAGAAATTGCAAGCAGAGAATTAGACGATACTTTAGAGCTGTTGAAAAAGAACAGTTTAAGAAATCCTGTGGTGGAGAAAATTCTTAATCAAATGGTGAATGTGGTAAATGCCTTGATTGAGAAGAATAGTAAGAGAGATGAAAATGGGAAAATTGTAGAGTACTTCAAATTTGATGAAATTCGTATCGAATTGGCACGTGAATTAAAGAAAAATGCCAAAGAGCGAGAGGAAATGACTAGTGGAATTAACAAAGCGAAATCAGAAAATGACAAAATAAGAGAAAGGATTAGAAAAGATTTCCCAAATGTTCCAAACCCTACAAGAAATGATATAGTTCGATATAAATTGTATCAAGAATTAGCATTTAATGGTTATAAAGATTTATATACTAACTCTAAGGTTGAGTACCATAAATTATTTAGTAAAGAATATGATATTGACCATATTATTCCTCAATCTCGCTTGTTTGATGATAGCTTTTCAAATAAAGTTCTAGTGCCAAGACAGGCAAACCTTGATAAAAGTAACCAAACCGCTTTTGATTATATGTCAACTAAAGGTGAACAAGATTTTTCAACATACATTTCAAATGTTGAGGCTTTATTTAAAGAGAAAGTTATCACTAAAGCCAAATATCAAAAGTTACTTAAAAAAACAACTGATATTGGTGACGGATTTATCGAAAGAGATTTACGTGAAAGCCAATACATTGCTAAAAAAGCAAAGGAAATGTTGTTGAAAATCACCAAATCAGTGGTTTCAACTTCTGGAAGTATTACAGACAGATTGCGTGAAGATTGGGGATTAATTAATGTGATGAAAGAATTAAATCTACCGAAATATCGCGCACTTGGTCTAACTGAAATGCAAGAACGTAAATTTGGTCAAAAAGTCGAGGTGATTAAAGATTGGACCAAGCGAAATGATCACCGTCATCATGCGATGGACGCTCTGACAATGGCGTTTACAAAACACAATCATATTCAATACCTCAATTATTTGAATGCCCGAAAGAATGAAAATCACAAATTGCATGGAAATATAATTGCGATTGAGATTAAGGAATTGCACAGAGATGAAGAAGGTAAATTACGATTTAATTTACCAATACCTAATTTCCGACAAGCTGCAAAGGAACACTTAGAGAATGTATTAATTTCTCATAAAGCAAAAAACAAGGTCGTTACCAAAAACAAAAATAGAATAAAAACAAAAAAAGGTGAGAAGATTAAAATTGAATTAACTCCAAGAGGGCAATTGCACAAGGAAACGGTGTATGGAAAATACCATTATTATGATAGCAAAGAAGAGAAAGTGAGTGCGAAATTTGATTTGGAAACGATACAAAAAGTTTCAAATCCTGTTTATAAACAAGCTTTACTTGAACGTTTGTCTGAAAATGGAAATGATCCAAAGAAAGCTTTTTCAGGTAAAAATTCACCAAGTAGAAATCCTATTTATTTGAATGAATTAAAAACAGAAACTCTACCAGAAAAAGTGAAATTGGTTTGGTTGGAAGCTGACTATTCCATTAGAAAAGATGTAACTCCTGAAAATTTTAAAGATGAAAAATCCATCAATAAAGTACTTGATGAGGGCATAAGACGAATCTTAAAAGATAGGTTAAAACAATTTGATGGTGATGCAAAATTGGCCTTCTCAGATTTAGAGAAAAATCCAATTTGGCTGAACAAAGAAAAAGGAATTTCTATCAAACGTGTAAGTATAAGTGGTGTGAAAAATGCAGAGCCACTGCATTATAAAAAAGATCATTTTGGTAAAGAAATTTTGGATGATGAAGGTAATAAGATTCCAGTTAGCTTTGTTAGCACTGGAAATAATCATCATGTAGCAATTTACAAAGCTCCAGTTTTAGATAGAAAAGGTGAGATTGTTTTAGATGAAAAAGGGCAACCAAAATATGTTTTACAAGAAAATGTAGTTTCTTTTTTTGAAGCAGTTGAACGAGTAAACCAAGGCTTGCCTATTATTGACAAAACATTTAACCAGCATTTAGGATGGAAATTCTTATTTACTATGAAACAAAATGAAATGTTTGTTTTCCCAAATGAACAAACAGGCTTCAATCCTGATGAAATTGATTTATTGGATCCAAAAAACAAGAAAATTATTAGTCCGAATTTGTTTAGAGTGCAGACACTTTCTATTGTAAAGTATGGAAATAGTACTGTCCGTGATTTTAAATTCAGACATCATCTAGAAAGTACACTTATTGATGATAAAAGTTTGCAAGGAATAACATACAATCAGATTAAAAGTCTTTCTCCATTAGATAAAATTGTTAAAGTCCGCATCGATCATCTGGGCGACATTGTAAGTGTAGGAGAATATTAATATTATTTCTAAACCATGCTCAAACGAACCATTTACATAGGGAATCCTGCCTATTTGAAGTTGAAAGACAATCAAATGCAAATCATTGATCCTCAATCTCAGGAATTGTTGGGTAAGGCAACGATTGAGGATATGGGGTTTTTGGTTTTGGACAATTATCAAATTACAATCAGTCATCAACTCATTCTTGCTCTTCAAGCCAACAATATTGCTATCATAAGTTGTGATGCACAACATTTACCTTTTGGTCTGATGTTGCCGATTTATGGACATGTCGAGCATTCTGAACGATTGAAAGTTCAAATGAATGTTTCAGAACCGCTTAGAAAACAACTTTGGAAACAAACAGTAGAGGCAAAGATTAGTCAACAAATGTTGCTTTTGAAAAAGCTTAAAAAGCAATATGAACCTATGGTTGAATATTTGAATCAAGTAAAGTCGGGCGATAGTACAAATATGGAAGGAATAGCCGCTCAATTTTATTGGAAACAAATGTTCGAGGGATTTATTCGTGAGAGAGAGGGCGATATACCCAATGCTTTTTTGAATTATGGATATGCAATTTTGAGGAGCTTGGTCGCACGGGCTTTGGTGAGTTCAGGATTGAATCCTACAATAGGAATTTTTCATCGAAACAAATACAATCCTTATTGTTTAGCAGACGATATCATGGAGCCTTATCGGCCTTATGTAGATGAATTGGTGTTTAAAATTTATCATTTACCTACAAGACCTACTCAAATTAGTAGAGAGATTAAAGCAGAATTATTGAAAATTATGAGTGCTGATGTGATGATGATGCAAAAATTAAGACCAATGATGGTCGCTGTGAGCACAACGACTTCCTCTTTGTATAAATGTTATAAAGGAGAATTGAGAGTGATACGATATCCAATGATGACTTAATATAATAAAGATGCTGACACATCATCGATTAAATGCATATAGAACCATGTGGGTATTAGTTTTTTTTGATTTACCAACCAATACTAAGAGGCAAAGAGCAGCTGCAAATAGCTTTAGAAAAAAATTGCTGAAAGATGGTTTTACTATGTTTCAATTTTCGATTTATTTGCGTCATTGTCCCAGTCGGGAAAATGCTGAAGTACACATTAAACGAACCAAAAATAATTTACCAAAATTAGGAAAAGTCGGCATATTGATGATAACTGATAAGCAGTTTGGGCAAATGGAATTGTTCTTTGCACAAAAAGAAACTGATTTACCAGTCGGTCCACAACAGTTAGAATTGTTTTAATTTAGGAATTAAAAACAAAAGATAAAAAAGCAAGTCTTCTAAATAAAGACTTGCTTTTTTAATTCTAAGAATTCGTTTCAAACTTACTGATACAAAGCGTTCACAAATTGAGGTTGGAACGAATCCGGTTAAAA
>DEQC01000045.1 GCA_002359055.1 Flavobacteriales bacterium UBA3376
ATAAATTCTTCGATCAAATGATTAGCTTCTTTACTGACTTGTAAATAAGTTCCTACAGGATTGTTGTTTTCATCCAATTCAAATTTAACTTCCACACTATCGAAAGTTATCGCACCAGCAGCCATTCGTTTTTTACGAAGAATATTTGCCAATCGATTCAAAACCAAAACTTCTTCCTTGAAAGGTCCATCAGATTCATTGTCGATATAAGCTTGTGCATCTTGATAAGAAAATCTTTTGTCCGAACGTATAACCGTTCGGCCATACCATTGATTGACAACTTTTGCTTTCTCATCCATTTCAAATACAGCCGAAAAAGTATATTTATCTTCGTTAGGTCGCAAAGAACATAAATTGTTGCTCAATCGCTCGGGCAACATAGGCACAACTCTATCAACCAAATAAACTGAAGTCGCACGATTGTAAGCTTCTGCTTCTATAAAACTATCAGGTTTTACAAAATGAGTCACATCGGCTATATGCACACCGATTTCCCAATTTCCATTTTCCAATTCTCTTATGGACAAAGCATCATCGAAATCTTTTGCATCTTTTGGGTCGATGGTAAACGTTGGAACATCCCTCATATCACGTCTTTTCTTGATTTCATTTTCGTCCATTTCTCCAGAAATTTCTTCAGCTTCTTCTAAAACTTCCGCTGGAAATTCCATCGGAAGATTATAATCGAGCATGATCGCATGCATTTCCGCTTGTGTTTCTTCGGGTTGACCCAAAACATCGGTGATTTTCCCAAAAGGATTGTCCGCATCCAACGGCCAATCGCTCAATTCAACCACAACTTTTTCTCCGGTTTTTGCACCATTGAATTTAGCTTTTGGAATGTAAAAATCTACATTGACCGCTCGTCTATCGGTCAACACAAAACCGTATTTTCCATTCTCAGCTTCTTGAAAAACTCCAGTAAATCTCGTTCGAAATCTACTTAAAACTTCAACTACTTCAGCTTCTATACGCGAACCTCTACCCCTCTTTCTTGGAAGAATAAATATTTTCACCAAATCACCTTGCAGAGCATTTTTCTTTTTGCTTTTTGGAACTAAATAATCATCCTCTACACCATCGACGCTCACATAAGCAGTTCCATTTTGTGTGATATCTATAGTACCAATCGCAGTATGTTGATCCGCATTGATTTTAAATTTTCCACGTGAAGCTTCAACAATTTTTTTATCTGCCAATAAAGATTGCAAATCTTTGATGAGAATTTCTCTATCGATGATATTGTGTATGTTCAGAATCGCAGCCAACTGCTTATAATTCATTGCTCGATTCGGTTGATCATATAAAGTTTTAATGATTTGTTTGGTGAACTTACCACTGTCCTTCCTTTTATTTTTTATAAATCTTCTTTTCTTTGGCATGTAATGTTTATTCTAATTTACTTTTTCTTTTATTTAAATAGAAACATCATTCAATAAAAGAACTAAAATGGGTCCATAATTTGACTCCATAATTATTTAGTAAAATTACGTATAATTAATATATTTAGCTTTTTAATTATAAAGAATGTCAAAATTCAAATATTCCACTTATCTCATTAATTTAGATAGATCTACAGATCGTTTAGAATTGATGAAAAAGGAATTTTCTAAAAGCAATTTAACTTTCGAAAGGATTTCTGCAGTCGATGCAAAAAATTTAAAGGGCGATGAATACTTCATTAACAATAAATACGACAGAGATTTATTGGGTGGTGAAATCGGTTGTTACCTCAGTCATGTAAATACTTTGCAAAAGTTTTTGAATTCTGATAATGATTTTGCTTTGATCATAGAAGACGATGCGATGTTGCCAGAAAATTTGAAACATTCGGTGGAAGAAGCAATGGATCAATACGATGATTTACCGACTAAACATCGATGGGATGTATTGAAATTGAACAGTAGAAGAAGATACATCAAAATCAAAGATGTAAAAAATACAGATTTGTTCATCGGCGCCTGTGGAACGAGCATTCCTATCACTACAATTGCTGCGATTTGGACAAGAAAAGGAGCGGAAAAATTCTTAAAAGTCTGTTTAGCAAAAGGTCAACCAGAAATCAAAAGACCCATCGATTGTGAATTACAACATCCTTGGGAATATGATTTATTGATTTATAATTTATTACCTTCTTTAATTACAAATTTTCCAGTTGAATCTGAAATACAATTGGATTTAAGTAAAAGAAAAGCAGAATTGTTTAGACAAATTAAATACGAACTCAATCGATTATTTCCTAAATACAATTATTACATCAAACAACACGGATTCAAAGCGTTTTTCAACAATTTCTTCTGGAAAAAAACCGAAAAATTATAAAAAAAACGGACAGAAATAAATCTCATACCCGTTCTTCAAATGAATAAATTGTATAATTAACAAGAAATCTTGTTCACTCTATTTTGGTGTCTTCCGCCTTCAAATTCAGTATTTAAAAACACATCCACCATTTCAATTGCATATTCCACAGCTACAAATCGCGCTGGCAATGCAATCACATTCGCATTGTTGTGCATTCGACTCAAACGCGCCAAATCCGTATTCCAACACAAAGCAGAACGTACACCTTGATGTTTGTTCGCAGTCATATTTACACCTTGACCACTTCCGCAAATCAAAATCCCAAATTTTACTTCACCCTTTTCAACAGCTGCTGAAGTTGGATGTGCAAAATCTGGATAATCAACAGAGTCTGTTGATAATGTCCCAAAATCCTGAACCTCATAACCTTGAGTTGTTAAGAACTCCTTGATTTTCTCCTTGTATCCAAAACCTGCGTGATCCGAACCTATCGCTATTTTCATAATATATACGTTATTAACATCGATTTTTAATAAATTTTATAATTCGTTCATTATCAACTTTATTTAATTTTAATAGAATGTTAATAAGTTCGTAATTACTTTTAATGATTTCTTAACATTAAGACTTGATATTCTCAAAACTATTTCTAATTAAATTAATTTCAATACAAGTCAAGCAAAAGTTTTTAAAATCAAATCCAATTTATGCACAGACTTATTGGTAATATTAACAACTCAACTTGTTTGTAAAAACCACTATTAACAATTAACATTAAAATGTTGATAAGTCAATAATTCTCTCATTATTAAACAAAATTACAAATTAATCATTGTTAATTGACACCCGATAAAATTAATTAACCTTTAGTTATCCACATTTCAACAGCGCATACATCATTATCATATTTCTTTTTTTAAAATTTTAAATAAAATATAATACTAATGATAAGTGGGTGCATAGTTGAAAACTGAAAAGAAAATAAAATTCCTATTTTTGCCATCACTAAATTATACAATATGAAAACGATAGACGATTTTAATTTTGATAATAAAAAAGTACTGATCCGAGTAGATTTCAATGTGCCTCTAAACGATGAACTGAAAGTTACCGATACGACTCGTATCTTGGCAGCACAACCTACTATTGATAAAATTTTGAAAGATGGTGGATCTGCCATTCTAATGACGCATCTGGGAAGGCCTAAAAATGGATTCGAAGATAAATTTTCTTTAAAAAATATAGTTGATAAAGTTTCGGAAATTCTGAAAGTCGATGTGATTGCAGCCAATGATGTTATTGGTGAAGATGCACAACAAAAAGCCGATCAACTAAAACCTGGACAAGTACTTTTGTTAGAAAATCTACGTTTTCATAAAGAAGAAACCGAGGGCGATAAAACCTTTGCGGAAAAATTGTCAAAATTGGGTGATTTTTATGTGAACGATGCTTTCGGGACTGCTCATAGAGCGCACGCTTCGACTGCTATTATAGCAGAATTCTTTCCTCAAGCCAAAGCTTTTGGTTATTTGATGAAAAAAGAATTGGAAGCCATCGATAAAGTGTTGAAATCTGGCGAAAAACCTATTACCGCAATTTTAGGCGGAGCCAAAGTTTCTTCGAAAATCACAATTATCAACAATATTTTACCGACCATCGATCATCTGATCATCGGTGGTGGTATGACTTATACCTTTATCAAAGCCAAAGGTGGAAAAATAGGAAATTCTCTGGTAGAAGACGATAAATTGGAATTGGCATTGGATATTTTAGAAGCTTGTGAAAAACAAAATGTCCAAGTGCATTTGCCTGTTGATAACAAAATTGCTGACCAATTCAACAATGATGCAAATATTCAAACCGTTGCGATAGATGAAATTCCTGATGGTTGGATGGGATTGGATATAGGTCCAAAATCCGAAAAACTATTTGCTGAGGTTATCAACAATTCCAAAACGATTTTGTGGAATGGACCTTTGGGTGTATTTGAGATGTCGAATTTTGCACAAGGAACCGTTGCTTTGGGCGAGGCCATTGCTCAAGCAACAAAAAACGGAGCTTTTTCATTGGTCGGTGGAGGTGACTCAGTTGCTTTTGTGAAACAATACAACTTTGCGGACAAAGTAAGTTATGTTTCAACCGGTGGAGGTGCCATGCTCGAAAGTTTGGAAGGAAAGGAATTGCCTGGTGTAAAAGCCATCAATGATTGATGAAAATACCTTTTCTTAATAGATGTATTTTTAAATTTTTATAGGATTTGAAAATATTTTTATTGTCAAAATTTTATCTTTATCTACATGACTACTTATACTGATATAGGGTAGAAAACGCGAAGAATTGTCTTAATAAATATTTTTGAGTATAACTTAAACCCTCAATCCACAAGATTGAGGGTTTTTATTTTTCAATTTTTGAAAGAAGAAATTTTAGGTTTTGAAAAACTAAATTCCTAATTTTATTGGGATATGGCTTATAACATACCTGAGCATTTGAATGGATTGACAGATTCTGAGCTCAAAAAATCACGTGAACAATTTGGTTACAATCAATCGACTGATATTCAAGCATCGGCTTGGTACACTTTATTGATAGATATTCTCAAAGACCCGATGTTGGTTTTATTGATTGCAGTATCGATTATTTATTGGATAGTCGGCAATTATTCCGAGGCATTATTTATGCTTGGTGCGATAATCGCTGTTTCTGGAATTTCATTTTATCAAGACAATCGCAGCAAAAAGTCATTGGAGGAATTGAAGCGATTGAACGAACCTTTGAGCAATGTGATTCGAAATTCAAAAATCATTCAAATTCCCACGCATGAAATCGCTGTAGGTGATTTGTGTATTGTTGAGGAAGGGAGTATGATCAATGCCGATGGTGAGATTGTTCACAGCAATGATTTTTCTGTCAATGAATCATCGCTCACGGGTGAAAGTTATTCGGTCTTTAAAAGTTCAGAAACAGAAGATAATAAGGTTTACAGTGGAACTTTGGTGGTTTCAGGTTTGGCGGTAATTAAAGTTGAAGCCATAGGAACTCAAACAAAAATTGGAAGTATAGGACAATCTTTGTCATCTTTGAGAGAGGAGCGATCTCCTTTACAAATGCAAATCACCAAATTCGTTCAATACATGGCGGTGATTGGTTTCATTGTTTTTGCTTTGGTTTGGGGATATAGTTATTGGCAGTCGAGGGATTTATTGGAAAGTTTATTGGTAGGATTGACTTTGGCGATGTCAATTTTGCCAGAAGAAATTCCTGTGGCTTTTACAACTTTTATGGCTTTGGGTGCATGGAAATTGATGAGAGAAGGAATTATCATCAAGCGTAGCAATGTGGTTGAAACTTTAGGAAGTACGACTGTGATTTGTACCGATAAAACAGGAACGATTACGGAGAATTCTATGCATTTAAAATTGCTTTACGATTATAAAACCGATCGAATTTTCGAAGAAAATCAATTCGATAATGAAGGATTGGATGAATTGATACAATACTCGATGTGGAGCAGTGAGCCGGTTCCTTTTGATCCGATGGAAAAGAGCATTCATAAAGTTTATTCAGATACACAAACCAAGGATTTAAGGAGAGAATATCAAATGTTTCATGAATATCCTTTGGAAGGAAAACCGCCTATGATGACCCATTTGTTTAAAAATGAAGTTGGCGATATTATCATTGCTGCCAAAGGTGCTCCTGAAGCTATTTTAGAGGTGAGTCAATTGGGCGATGAAGAAAAAGAGAAATTAGGCCAGCTCATCATCGATTTCGGGAAAAAAGGATACCGACTTTTAGGCGTAGGAAAATCTAATTTTGAAGGAGAAAATTATCCAAAAAAACAACAAGATTTAGAATTTGAATTTTTAGGTTTTGTCATTTTCAATGATCCGCCAAAAAAAGGAATTAAAGAAGTTTTTCAAAAGATTTATGACGCTGGAATCAAGGTAAAAGTCATCACGGGTGACAATGCCGACACTACTTATGCAATTGCAAAACAGGCTGGAATTATCAACAATTCTCCATCGGTCAATGGAGCTGAAATCATCGATCATTCGCCTGAAGAATTGATAAAATTATCGCATGAAACAACGCTTTACACGCGCATGTTTCCTGAAGCTAAATTGGCAATGGTCAATGCGTTCAAAGAAGATGGAGAAGTGGTAGCGATGTTGGGCGATGGAGTCAATGATGCACCGGCTTTGAAAGCTTCTCATATTGGCGTAGCTATGGGACAAAAAGGAACTGAAATCGCAAAAGCTGCTGCTTCTTT
>DEQC01000042.1:0-1701 GCA_002359055.1 Flavobacteriales bacterium UBA3376
AATATTTAAAATGTTAAATTTGTAGTCAGCAATGAATAAGTTAAGATTTAAACTTTTGGTCGCTCTGATGAGCTTATCATTAATTGGTATAATATTTGTACAATTGTACTGGATAAAAACCACTTATGATAACAATGACATCCAATTTAGGAATCATGTTTCTTTAATCACAAGAAATGTGACCGACATGATAGAAAAGCGTGAGCATTATGAATTTACCAAGAGGTTTCATGAATACGCTCAGCAAAAAGGAAAAAATCCTGAAAAAAAGGATATTCGAGAAATCTACTATATTGAGAAAAACCACAAAAACGAAATCGTGTATTCCAATTTAGTGTTTTCAAAAGATTATACTTTATCAGGTTCGTTCTTTGACAGTAAATTAGGAGATATTACCCTAAGAAATTACAGCACGATTAGGCAACTGAAGGTGTACGAAGATGATGAACAGCCCATTGACGAAAGTCAATATGGTGGAGTGATGAAGAATTTTAATGACAACTCAACTCCCACCAAAGTGATGGAGCAAGAAAGTGAAATGGATGAGCTAAATAAAATCACTGCAAGTTTTGCCCTCAAAGATATCGTTTCTGCCTATCCGATTGAAGATAGAGTAAGTAACGAACAAGTTAGCAGTCTTTTGCACAAGGAATTAACTGACAGTGGTATAGATGTCGATTTTTCCTATGGCGTATTTAACAATGGCGTGGAAACGTCGATAAAATCAGATGATTTCATATATAACGCCAAAAACACTTTTTCAGCACCATTGTTCCAAGATTTTTATGGCAATAGTGAATACCAGCTGTATGTGAGTTTTCCAGAGAAAAACAGATTTATATTCTCGGATCTAATGCCATTTGTGTTGATGTCCTTGCTCTTCACATTCGTGATTTTGGCTGCATACATGAGTGCAATCTCACAATTGATACGCATGCGACAGATTTCTGAAATAAAGAACGATTTCATCAATAACATGACGCATGAGTTTAAAACACCAATTGCCACCATTAACCTGGCTTTGGACGCCATCAAAAATCCGAATATTATCAACGATGAAGAAAAAGTTTTGCGCTATGCTCAAATGATAAGAGATGAAAATAAACGGATGCATGCACAGATTGACAATATTTTGAGGATGTCAAAATTAGAAAAACGAGAGTTGGATATCCAAAAAGAAAAAATAGAGTTGGATGACATTATTGAAGTGGCAGCTGAACATATTCGCTTAATCGTCGAAGACAGACAAGGGGAAATTCGCTTGCATTTGGACGCAAATCGAAATACCGTATTGGCCAATCCAGTCCATTTCACCAATGTATTGATTAACACTTTGGACAATGCAGTAAAATATTCTCCCGATGCACCGCAAATAGATATTTACACCCAAAATGTCAAAGATTATATATTAATAAAAATCAAAGACCAAGGCGCCGGAATGAGTAAAACCGCGCAAAAGAGAATCTTTGAGAAATTTTACCGAGAACATACCGGTGATTTACACAATGTAAAAGGTCACGGACTCGGATTAGCCTACGTAAAACAAATTGTAGAAGACCACAATGGAGAAATATACGTAGAAAGTGAAAAAGGAAAAGGAAGTACATTTACCATAAAATTACCACTTATCAATTAAAAATAGTTTACAATGAGAACACCAAACAGAAAAAAAATACTTTTAGTAGAAGACGATCCAAATTT
>DEQC01000042.1:1790-2871 GCA_002359055.1 Flavobacteriales bacterium UBA3376
ATGGAAGGCTTCGAGAAATTCAAAAAAGATAATTTTGATTTATGTATATTAGATGTAATGATGCCTTACAAAGACGGATTTACCTTAGCAACAGAAATCAGAGAAAAAAACAAAACTATTCCAATTATATTCTTGACAGCCAAAACAATGAAAGAAGATGTGCTGAAAGGATATAAAGTTGGCGCAGACGATTATCTGAATAAGCCATTTGACTCAGAAGTTTTACTGATGAAAATTAAGGCAATTATCCAAAGAAAATCTTCTGAGCTCAAAGCTGATGATTCAAGATTTGAATTTAAGATTGGTAAATTCGACTTCAATTCAAAATTGAGATTCTTAACCTTTGAAGGAGAAGAGGCTATGAAATTATCTCCAAAAGAAAACGAATTGTTGAAGATGTTGGCGTTGTATGAAAATGATTTAATGCCAAGAGAAGTTGCTTTAACCAAAATATGGAGAGATGATAACTATTTTACATCCAGGAGTATGGACGTGTATATTGCCAAATTGCGCAAGTACCTGAAAAAAGACTCCAATGTAGAAGTGTTGAATATCCACGGAGAAGGATTTAGGCTGGTTGACCACAGCAAAGATTATGACAAAGAAAACAAATAAATTTTAAGCTGCCTGTTTGGGCAGCTTTTTTTATTGTTAAAAGTCGGAAAATCTAAAAAAATGCTTTACTTTTGGTAGGATAAAGTGTATTGGAATATTCACTTTATCAACCAATGACCACAACATTAATTATGATTAAATCAAGCTTTAGAATAGTTGTTTTTTTTGCGGTGTTAATCGTAGCACTCAGCAGCTGCCGAAACGATTTTGAATTTGAAACCGCAAGCGGAAACGAATTGCGTTTCTCTAAAGATACTGTCTATTTAGACACGATTTTTACCAACATCGGTTCGAGTACCTACACGCTAAAAGTTTATAATAACTCATCCAATGACATCAAAATACCCGAAATAAAACTGAACAAAGGTGAACAATCGGGCTATAGACTAATGGTGGATGGACAACCAGGAAAATCGTTCCAAAATATCGAACTGTTGTCTAAAGACAGTATGTTTGTTTTCGTAGA
>DEQC01000064.1:0-3219 GCA_002359055.1 Flavobacteriales bacterium UBA3376
ACCACCGAGATTCATATTTATTGCTACTAATTCATTGGTCTTATACCCTCGTAATAATGGGTCAAGCAGATTTTTGTTTTCAAGATATTCTTTACTTAATCCCAAGTTGTTCATTGTTTCCCAATCTATTTGATCGGGCTGAAATCGGTATTCGCTTTTTTCCGATGTAGGCTTTGCTGTTTTCATATTATTTTGATTTTTATTGATTTGCTTAACATTAGGTTTGATTTCATGTTTGTCCATGATTTTTTTACCCTCGGTAGTTGGAGATTTTACCTGTTTTCTAAAAACGTTTGCTTTATCAATTGCTTCGTTTGCTTTTACTTTAAAAAACTTGAAATCAGTAGGGTTTCTTACCTGATTCCAAAAGTTGGAAAGAAAATTCGTAACAAAATCTCCATGCTTATCAACTCGCATAAATTGATTTTGGTTTCTTTTGCTAGGGGCAACAGTTTCCACTTCTCCCTTTTCATTAATGCTCTTTACTGCTTGGATTTTCATTTTCTCATTATCCAGCATTAATAATATGTCCGATACCTCTTCGGGTACTTCTTGATTGTTTGTAGTTTCGGTACTCATATTTCTAAAATTTTAATATTCAATAACGAAACTAATGGAAGTTAATACTGTATTTACTGGAGTTGTAGTTAAAGGCAACATTTGGCGATACATGGCTCATTTCTTGTTAATACTTTCTCTGATAAACTGATGTACATCTGACAATTTGTAGTAGAGTTTACCTGATATTGTATAGTAAGGCAACTTGCCGATTGAACGATAGCGTTGCAGAGAGCGAGAACTTATTTTGAGCATTTGCATTAAATCTTGATTATCGAGTAGTTCTTCACCGTCTATGTATTTATTTTTCTTTTTTAAATTGTCAAGGTTATCACCCAAAATATCAAACCTATCCATGATTCGTTCCATCCAAGCTAAAAATTCCATTCTGTCGATATTCATAACACTGTCTCTTTATTTGTTAGTTAATTTTAATTTTCATTCAGTTTTCGATATAGCTTCTTCTTTTTGTCATTAGTTCCTGAACACGATTGTTGCTACTCTGACCCGTATTTGCGTCTAGCATTTCCTTAACTATTGTATAGAAATATTGACCATAGATTTTGAAGTATTTGAATTCATCGTTGGCACACATATACCAGAAAGGCTTCTCACTGAGATGTAGATTGGAGGTTTTACACCAAAAATCATCATAATTAGTGTTTTTTCACTTTTCTTAATAAACTCACTTAAAGCATTGGTTTTCGCATATAGTTGTTCCCAAGTTTCTTCGACAATTATTATTCTCATTTTGCTTAATTTATTACGTTAACAGAGGCAAAATTGAGAATAAAAGGCTTACTTAAATTCCAAGGTGTTACCCAGGAACATCCCATATATCATAAGAAAGCATCAGTTTTAACATACATTAACATTGTTTTTAACCGATTGATAATAACTGTTCTGACTTGAATTGAGATGTGCTTCATTCGTAATTAACTTTACAGAAGGTTGGTATATACTTGGCACAAAAAAACGAGTAATTATTGATTACAACCACTCGTAAATTCTCAGTAAAACAAAAGTTATATCTCTTTATCCATGTATTGCTCTAAAGAGTTTTTAAGATAACTAAGAAAAGATGCTCGCTCTCCAGACCTATCTTTCATTCTATAAAAAGTATGATGAATATCGCCAAGCTCTATATTAAACAATTCCTGAAGTATCAAACTTAGCTTCTTTACCCCAATACGTCCATTTGAAATTGAACCGGTGACATGTAATGCATAAACTAGTTCTATGAGTGCACTTTTTGAATCAGTCCATCTAACATCCTTATCTTCTATAACTATACCTGAGGACAATGTTTCTTTCGGTATATCTTGATAGATTTTTAAATTAAGATATGAGTACAGAAGTTCATTTGCCATTATTCTAGCAATTTTGTAATCATAATATGTGGAAAAAGCAGGGTCAATATCAAAAACAAAACTATTTAGTCCGTCATAGAAATTTATATGTCCTAATCTAAAATAGATATTATCTTTTTCTGTTCGTTTTGATCTGTAATACCTGTAAAACTCTGAATTAAAATTGTGTTCTTTAAACTCTTTTTTCAATTTTTTCATTTGAGATAAATAATAGGTAGTATATATTTTACCAGTATTCATTGGACAAGTAGTTTCTATTCTACAAACTTTGTTGTAATATACCAACTTACCTAAAATCTGTGGCTTGACTTTCTTGAAGAAGTCAATCTCTTCTCTCACGTTTACAAAACCATTTTCCAGCACATACAATTTCAATTCTTTTAATAAGTTTTGAAGGTAAGCGATCATGTGATAAGATTCATCAATAACGTTATCAGTCTTTAGACCTAAACTTTTTTCTTCCTTATGTATCTGCTCCAATACATCTTTGTAGATACCTTTAATCATAATAATAATATTTAAGTGAATAATTTAAACACTTAACTTAAATTTAATTTCTTTAAATAGAGATATATTTAGTTAGTTTTAGTGCTGATATAAATTTTGATATTTCTTTTGTTCTGTATTTAAATTATGAATTTAATGGGTTAATGGTATATGTTATTAAAATTATGTTGAATATTATTGGAACTTATTTCTTAAATTATTATTTATATTTCCTTTATAAGGGATAATAATATCATATTTATATTACTTGTATTTTATCAAAGAATTATTAGTCTTTTAAGGCTGTAAAGTCAGTATATTAATTTAATTTACAGCTAATGTTATTATTACTTGGAAGTCAAAAGCTTCTTAATATATTTATATTAGTATTTCTCATCTATGTAAGTGTTTTAATAATAGTTCTTTACGGAATTGTTTAATATTTTTTTGTAAATTATTTTGTGAAAGTGAAAAATTCATTATACTTTTGCATCACCAAAATACAAAGAGTATCTGTTTTTGGTATTATTAAAAATAATTGGATTAAATGTTCTTTGTAATTAAGTCGTGAAAATGCAAATCAACTTTGTTTAATACGAAATTGATATATGAGATTTTTACAAATTATATTTATATAATGATAGAGGAGAAAATTTCTTCTCAATGTCAGAAAAATAAAATGAGCGAAATAATAGTATTTAAAAAATAGAAGTTGTGGCAGAATCGTGGCACTTTAGTTTTTATTTTTTGTGAAGTATTGTTATTAAGGGAAAAAACGTCAAGGTTCGAATCCCTCATCGCCCAC
>DEQC01000064.1:3279-7316 GCA_002359055.1 Flavobacteriales bacterium UBA3376
TTTATAAAATTTGCAGGTTTTTTCTTTTCTCCGTATATCCTCAAATCAATATATAAAAAGATAGCTACCTCAAAATTGAGATAGCTATCGTAAAAATAAAGAGGTAAACGGTTTACGAAACGGTAGCTGTCATTTCGTTTAGCGCATTAACCAAAGAATGCATTTGTTGAAAATCATTGTGCCAATGTGGAGTGACCCTCAAAATGGTTTGCTCATTTAGCTTTCGGGTTACAATCAATATACGGTATTTTTCCAACAACGTTTCTTGCACTTTTGCAGATTCCATTCCTTTGATTTTAAATGAAGCAATTGAGCGTGACCAATTCGCGTCAACTGGCGTTAGTAATTCGATTTTATCATTTTGGCGCATTTGCACCATCCAAGCCTCTTTTAGTTGTTGCAAATAATTAGTTTTGATTGGCATTTCACTTTTGTCTTGAAGTTGAACCGCACGGTTCAAAGTCATGATGGTTGGAAAGGATAATGTGCCAAAATTAGCCAACTTCAAAATGTTGTCCGAATCATAATTACTTGAACCATACAACGGCATTAATTCTCTCACCTTGCTGGGTTTTACATACAACATGCCAACTCCAACAGGGGCTCCAAACCATTTGTGGAAATTAATAATAGCCATATCTGGATTGATGTCTGCAATCGATAACGGGATATGCTCAAACGAGTGTGCAGCATCCAAAATTGTTGTAATATGTTCAGGCATGCGAGCAATAATCTCTTTGACAGGCAAAATTAAACCTGTGAGGTGATTGACATGAGTAAGCAGTACAACTTTCGTTTTTTCGGTGAGGGCAGAAGCATACAGCTCAATAATCTCTTCAGTAGATTGTGGATGCAACGGAATCTGAATTTTTACCAAAACAATCCCTTTTGTTTTTTCGAGCATCTGCCAGCATGCCAATGCCGAGTTATAGTCGAGTTGAGAAATAACAACTTCGTCGCCTGGTTGCAGCGGGCAACCCTGAATGGCAATGTTCAGTGCCTCTGTGGCGTTCCTTGTCAATACAACTGAATTCTCGGGCAACTCCATATACTTGCGTACATTTTGATAAGTATCTGAAAAAATGGAAGAAAATTCCAATCGAGCGAATGTTGATAACTCAGTATTTACTTGGGTAATATTGTTTAGGTATATGCTCTTAATTTGGTCGGTCATTACCCCAAAATAGCCGTTTTCAATATTGGTTATTTCCCGACTTACGGTGTAACGTGAACGGATTGACTCTATCCCTGAACTAATTTGTGTTTTTTGTTCGTAATGATCGGTCGTCCACGCTGAGTAATCGCCTAAGGCTGTTGTTACTGCAGCTCCTCCCAAAAACTTTAATGCACTTCTTCTGTCAATCATGATTTTGTAATTAAAAATTATAAGTCATTTTCAGATAATAAGCTGAACCAGCAGTGCCCAATTGGCTACCGTTACCATTGTAATATTTAAAGTTGCCATCAAAGTTGATGCTTTCATGAGCATACGGAGGCGTTTGATTTAATAAATTCGTTCCGCCCAAAGCTACCTGAAATTCTGGTGTAATCGAATAGGCTACTTCTGCATCAAACACAGTTAAGGCCGGCATCGTGTTTAGTCCAATAACCTCTTCTTTTACTGGATAACTGTTAGCAAGTTTGCCTGCATGAAACATACGAACGGTACTTTGCCACTTATTGTATTTATGGCTAATCATAAAGTTTAAATTACTTTGCTGACGGGATGCAGAGGCTTGTCTTTCTTCATTAAAGATGGTTTCGTTTAAATTAGCCAAGTTTTCGGGATTGTTAAAACCTGTGATTTCGTGAAGGTTGTAATTGTAGGAAAGCAAAAAAGTAAAGTCACCTGCGTTAGCTGTATGCAGATTGTATTGAGCCACCAAGTCAAATCCTTGTGTGCGTGTGCTGATGGCATTGGCAAAATATCTGGCAGATTGAACGCCTTCAATTCCATATTGATCAAATAAATCTTTTATCAATGGATTGTCAACCGTGAAAAAGCTGGTGCGTACAATTCTGTCGTCAACATTAATCATATAATAATCAAGTGTGAAAAATAAATTTCGGATAGGCTGATAGGTTAGCCCAGCACTGATGTTGTAAGATTTCTCAGGACTTAAAGCAGTGGCTCCTAAGGCCTTTGCAGCGTCAGAATCTAAGCTAAGTGTACTGTTTTCACGAGATACTATCTCATCTACAATCGGATCGTATCTAAAGTTGGTTTGTGTTTGCGAGAAATATGATTGTTGCATAGAAGGCGCACGAAACCCTGTGTTAAATGCTGATCTTACAGCTAATCCTGGCAGGAACTCATATCTGGCAGATACTTTTCCGTTGATGGTTGATCCAAAATCACTGTAATATTCGTATCTACCTGCTACACCAAGGTTTAGTTTATTCCAAAAATCAGCCGAATAATCTACATAAACAGCACTGATGTTTCTGTCTTTGTTTACACGGTTTTCAGGTCTGTATCCTACATAACCTTGTGAACCTACCGGTGCTCTTTGCCCAGCATTTGGTCCGTCCAAAATAGGTACACCGCCATTGATGTAGGATGCTTCTTCACCTTCCTTAAGCTGATACTTTTCGTATCTAACTTCTGCTCCGTAAGATAGCACATGGTTTTCTTCTTCATCGAGTGGTTTAGAAAAATCCAGATTTAAGTTTGCTTGCAAATAGTTTTGTTTTCCCAGATGAAAATCAGTAGGGCTATTTTCACCTAATGAAGGGTTCACGCTATCTTCCAAGCCAATATCTACCGAACTGTTCCCAACTGATGCAGATAGGTCGTAATTACCCAATGCTTTGCTTTTTGACTGATAACCTGCTGTTAATGATAAATCATGTGTGATAAATCGTCCTCTTGCCAAGAATCCGTCAGGGAAAATAGCTCTTACGTTACCGTCATCCAATGATCTTCGGAAACGGTTACTACCATTAAGAGTGTTGGTGTAATTGTATCCACCAAAAGCATAGATTGAGGTATTTTCGTCTATTTTATTTTCAAAATTCAGAAAAGTACTTACGCTCGTTTTGTCTGGATCACCCTCAATCATAGTGATGCGTGGATTGTTGAAATATTCTTCGTTTTTCAGATCACCTTCAGGGTTATAATAGATAATTTCTCCTTGCTCGTCTCTGATTGTGCCAAAATACTGCTGACGCATATCATTTCCTGCTCGTACAGTTTTCGCATTTGCAGCAGCCTGCATCGAAATATTTAGTACCGAATTATCTCCTAATTCAAAACCTTTTCTGATGCCGAACTTGCCATATTCACCATCACCTCTAGAGGTAATCCCAGCTTTTATGTCTGCCATGCCTTCCAGGCCATCGTGAAGGATAATGTTTATCACACCGGCAATAGCATCTGAGCCATATAGGGCTGAGGCACCGTCTTTTAGCACTTCGATGGTTTTGATAGCTGATACAGGAATGGCGTTGAGGTCAACACCAGTATTGTCGCCAATCAAAAAAGCACTTATATGTCTGCGTTTTCCATTGATTAAAACTAATATTTGATCGGTTCCCATCCCACGCATAGAGCTCGGTCTGATAGATTCTGTACCATCCCCTCGAACAACTCTGTCATGTCTGAAAGAAGGAACAACCATTTGAATAACTTCTGCAGTGGAGGTGTACCCCGAGTTTGCTATTTCATCTTCGGTCAATACCGTTACAGGAACTGATGAGTTTAAAACTGTTCTGTTTCGGGACCTGTTTCCTACATTGATAACCAGTTCGTCTAAACTATTGGCATCTTTTTCCAAAACAAATATTGTTGGCTCTGAGCTTAATGTTGGCTCTTCGAGAACAATATTGTACTCAAGGTATCCCTGAGCAATAAAATACAGTTCCAATGGGTAGTCTTCCGTGAGTTCCAATGAAAAATCGCCATCTTCGTTTGTTTGGGCGAGTAGTTGATAATCGCTGTTTAAGATTTCAACAGCTTGGATGGGAAGTTCGCTTTCCGCATCTAAAATTTTACCATTAAATTTGGTTTGAGACCAACTTACAAATCCTAACAAGAA
>DEQC01000073.1:0-1474 GCA_002359055.1 Flavobacteriales bacterium UBA3376
ATTTTCCCAAGAAATACCCGAAGAAAGTTGATCAAAGCTTTTTCAATGCTTGAAGGAAAAAGAGTGGAACTACCCAAAAGAAAACACGGAAATATCCCTCTTTAAACGAATATTATTCCCACAAAAAAGCCGTTTCATGAATTCGAAACGGCTTTATTTTTTTAAAGAAATTTCAATTCTAATTATCTCTTAATTGAGTAGAAATATTAAAAATCGCTCCTCCTTGAAAAACAATTGAAGCTTGATTTTCATTGATGATATAACCTGAATTCGGTGCGATAACAGGTGTTTCAACCTCACCAAATGGATCTGTTATCCAAGCGATTATCTGACCTTCTTCCACATAACTTCCCACAGGCGTAATACTTCTGAACATGCCCGAAAGTTCAGCTCTGATCCAAGTTGAATTTTCTATATAAATCATTGGACGAGTGACAATTTCTAAATTAAACTCGTCTCTCAACATATCTAAATGTTTCAAAAATCTTTTAGTACCATTCACTCCTACATCTGCTACTCGATCATTGATATCTAAAGATTTACCACCTTCAAAAAGCAAATATTTAATTCCTCTTTCATCGCAAGCTTGTCTAAAAGAGCCTTCGATATTTTTTGAATACAAAAGAAAAGGCGCTTGAAAAGCAGCAGCCATTTCTTCTAATTCAGGTTTCCCTGATTCAATTCTAACTTGAGAAACATTGAATCGACTCATACCACCAGCATGAAAATCGAGTACATAATCAACTTTAGGAACTATATGCTCCATCAAATTATAAGCAAATTGACTCGCCAATGAACCTTTTTCTAAACCAGGAAAAACTCGGTTCAAATCACGACCATCGGGAAATTCACGGGCTTGATTTACAAAACCAAATACATTGACAATTGGAATACAGATAACCGTTCCGATTTTGGGTTGATTGATTTTTTCATAAACAATTCTTCGAACGATTTCAGTTCCGTTGATTTCGTCGCCATGAAGTCCTGCTGAAATCAAAACCACTGGACCTTCAATTCCTGAGTGCGAAACGATAATAGGTATATTCAACTCAGTCATTGTATGCAACTGAGCGATTTTCAGATTGACAGTTTTAGTTTCTCCGGGTAATATTTTTTGATTTAAAATTTCGAAATTTTCACTTGACATCTCTACGTCTTTATTTATCAGTTTTTAAAAGTAATCATTTTGTTCAAAAAACAATAATTTCCGGCTGATTTCATTGAAACAACCGGATATTAGTGATGTATCATTTAAATTTTAGGAAATTTAATTCATTCAACAAAAAAGTCTTCCAACCCATCGGTCAGAAGACTTTTGATAAGATTATATCAATTTATTTTATCCGCACTTACTCGAACCACAACTTGTACAAGTCAAACATCCTTCTTGATACACAACATTGTTAGAACCGCAGCTCAAGCACTTTTGATCGGATTCAGTTCCATCGGGTACGTACCTTTTCAATGCACGAGC
>DEQC01000073.1:1603-1782 GCA_002359055.1 Flavobacteriales bacterium UBA3376
TCAAATTTATCTGAAAGTCCTTCAATGGTTGTTTTATAACCTTTTTGATTTTGGAATTGGAAGTCATATCGCGAAACGCCATTTTCATCTCGATTTTTGATAATTAAACCTTTGTTTACCCAACGAGGCAACAACAAACCATATTCATCATCCGCCAATCCTGTGAAAATTTCATAAGG
>DEQC01000073.1:1862-12953 GCA_002359055.1 Flavobacteriales bacterium UBA3376
TCTGCTTCCAAAACTTCTGGTCTTTTCAAAGGGAAAGGACTGTTAGACTTCTCCTCTTTTTCTTCTTTCTCTTCTGCAGCAACTAAAACACCCGAACGCGAACCGTCTCTGTAAATTGTAATTCCTTTACATCCACTTTCCCAAGCAGTGATATAAAGTTCATTGACCAATTCCTCAGTCGCTTCATTGGGTAAATTTACAGTTACAGAAATCGAATGATCCACCCATTTTTGTACACTTCCTTGCAATTTCACTTTGTTCAACCAATCGACATCATTGGAAGTTGCTTTATAGTAAGGAGATTTTTTAATCAATTTGTCCAATTCTTCTTGCGAATAATTTTTTTCTGTATCATAACCATTTACCTCCATCCAAGTCTTGAAGTGATGATGGAAAACTGTGTATTCTTCCCAACTGTCACCTACTTCATCGACAAAATCTACTCTTACATCTTTATCATTTGGATTAACTTTTCTTCTTCTTTTATAAACTGGCAAGAAAACTGGTTCAATTCCAGAAGTGGTTTGAGCCATCAAACTCGTACTACCGGTAGGTGCAATTGTCAACAAAGCAATGTTTCTTCTACCGTATTTTACCATGTCTTGGTACAGCTTCTCATCTTCATTTTTCAAGCGAAGAATGAACGGATTGTTCTTTTCTCTTTCAGCATCATAAATTTCGAACGCACCTCTATCTTTTGCTAAATTTACAGAAGAAGCATAACAAGCCAAAGCCATATTTTTATGTACTTCAGTCGAAAAAGCAGTTGCTTCATCCGTTCCATAAGTCAAACCTAAAGCCGCTATCATGTCACCTTCTGCAGTAATTCCTACACCAGTTCTTCTCCCTTGAAGCGTTTTCTTTTTGATTTTTTCCCAAAGCAATCTTTCGGTGTGTTTAATTTCTTCACTCTCTGGATCACTATCGATTTTCGCCAAAATCGCATCGATTTTCTCTTCTTCTAAATCGATGATATCATCCATCATTCTCTGAGCAATTGCAGCATGCTTTCTAAACAATTCAAAATTGAATTTAGCTTCAGGTGTAAATGGATTTTCTACGTATGAATAAAGATTGATAGCAATTAATCGACAAGAATCATAAGGGCACAAAGGAATTTCACCGCATGGATTGGTCGATACAGTTTCAAATCCTAAATCAGCATAACAATCTGGAATGGACTCCCTTTGGATGGTATCCCAAAAAAGAATACCAGGTTCGGCAGACTTCCAAGCATTATGAACAATTTTGTCCCAAATTTTCTTGGCTTGAACAGTTTTCGAATATTTAGGATTTGGACTAAAAATCGGATATTTCTGAACATATTCTGCATCGGATTTCACCGCATTCATAAATTCATCATCGATTCTAACGGAAACATTGGCACCCGTTACTTTTCCTTGTTCCATTTTTGCATCGATAAAATCTTCTGCATCTGGATGATTAATAGAAACTGACAACATCAAAGCACCACGACGACCATCTTGAGCAACCTCTCTCGTAGAATTCGAATATCGCTCCATAAATGGCACCAAACCCGTAGAAGTCAAAGCTGAATTTTTCACAGCAGAACCTTTGGGACGAATGTTTGAAAGATCATGTCCAACGCCTCCTCTTCTCTTCATCAGTTGAACTTGTTCTTCATCGATTTTCATAATACTTCCATAGGAATCGCTATCGGTTCCACTACCAATTACAAAACAATTTGAAAGAGAAGCTATTTGAAAATTGTTCCCAATTCCAGTCATTGGACTTCCTTGAGGAATGATATATTTGAAATCTTTGATGACATCAAAAATTTCATCCTCAGACATCGGATTGGGATATTTTTTTTCGATTCGAGCAATTTCTTTTGCAATACGTCTATGCATATCATCCGGCGATTTTTCATATATATTACCTTCAGAATCCTTCAACGCATATTTATTGACCCATACACGAGCTGCTAAATCGTCACCCTTGAAATACTCAAGTGCTGTTTCATACGCTTCTTGTGTTGTATAGGTTTTCAATTTATCTTTTTCCAATACCTCCATCTTTAAGTTATTTATGTTTTAATTATGAAATAATTGTTCAAATCGTTTTTGATTGGATTTTTAATAAAAACGTCAAATCTTAAGTTTGTAAAAACTTTCCTCAATTTTTTTTAGATACAACTGACTAATTTCCAATCAACAAAAGGAATCTATTCCTTCAAAAAATGAGGATATAAAATTACATTTTTTCTTTGGTTAAAAGTTAATTTTTGAAGAGTTTTTAAAAAAGTAATCAACAAAGTTCTCAAAGATTTATCACTCAACACCTAAGAGAATTATAAATTTCACATTGAACAAAATTAGTAATCAGTTGATTTGCAGATATATAAAAAACTAAACTTAATACAACTCTTTGAAAGTCAAAACATCATACAAATAAAAAGTTCGCAAAATTTGCGAACTTTTTAAAAAAAATTATCAAAATATTTATTATGATTCATTCTATTTTATTGCTGGATCATTTAATAATTCAAAATGATTCCTTCTTCTCCTTTTTGAATTTTTCCGATTATTGCACTTCCTTGAATCAAATCTAAAATTGTTTGAGAATCGCTTTCATCGCAAGTCACAATCATTCCAATTCCCATATTGAAAGTACCATACATTTCCTCTTCAGAAACATTTCCTCTTTTCATCAATTCTTTCATAATTGAGGGTACCGATATTTTGTTTGTATCGATAACCGCAGTCAAACCTTCGGGAAGAATTCTTGGTACATTTTCTATAAGTCCACCACCGGTTATATGTGCAATACCTGACAATTCGACTTTTTCTTGAATTTTATATATATCGTTTTGATACAATTTAGTTGGCACTAATAGAGTTTCCCACAAAGGTTTATTTTCAAAAACTTCAGTGAAATCTTTAAATATTTTTCTCACCAACGAAAAACCATTGCTATGGAATCCACTGGAAGGCATTCCGATTATCACTTGTCCTTCTTTGATTTTTGAACCATCAATGATTTCATCTTTTTCAACAATTCCCACACAAAATCCGGCCACATCATAATCTCCGACTTGATACATACCTGGCATTTCAGCAGTTTCACCTCCGATCAAAGCAGTACCGGTTTCTTTACAAGCCGAAGCAATTCCAGAAATAATTTCAGCAGCTACATCGGAATCCAATTTCCCACAAGCCAAATAATCCAAGAAGAACATCGGTTTTGCTCCGTGACATAAAATATCATTTGCACACATCGCAAAACAATCGATACCTATGGTATCATACTTTTTCACATCCAAAGCAATTCTCAATTTGGTCCCAACTCCATCCGTACCTGAAACCAAAACTGGATTTTTGTATTTAGGCAATTCATAAAAAGCTCCAAAACTACCCAAACCATTTAAAACGTTTGAATTATGAGTTTCAGAAACTACTTTTTTTATTTTCGAAACCGTTTGGTATCCTTCTTCTTTGTCCACACCCGCAGACTTGTATGTACTATTCATTTTAATATAATCTTGTGTGGCGCAAAATTAAGGTTTAATACACTACAATTAAAATATGTGTATCAAAAGTTTTACACAATTTCTTAATTGATTGAGACCAAACTAAAAATTTAATAATGTTGCTTTCTAATGCTTAACAACTAATTTTCAACTTTTCATTTAGATATATGAGATTTTATGCTATATTTGGCTCAAATATTTAAAACTTAATTATTATGAAAAAACTTTTATTATCTGCAGCATTTGCAGTTTGTTCAGTAATCGCTGTTAATGCTCAAACAACTGGATTTCAAGCGGGTGCTTATGTAGGTATTCCTGTCGCTGATGCAAGTGATTACACTTCTGTGAATTTAGGAATTAACCTAACTTATCATTGGGACGTTGCTGAAAACTTCAAATTAGGATTTAGAACTGGATATGATTTATTTACAGCAAAAGAATTTGAGATCTTAGGTATGAAAATCAAAGGAGATGACGTAGGGTTCATACCTGTAGCAGCATCTGGTAAATATTCTTTCAACCAATTTTTTGTAGGTGCTGATTTAGGTTATGCAATCTATGTAGGAAGTGGTGATAGTGATGGAGGCTTTTTATACGAACCAAAGTTTGGATATGACGCTGTATCATTTGATATTTATGCGTTCTATAAAGGTATAAGTTCAAAACAAAAATATGAAGGCTTTAGCCAATCGACTACTTTAGGGTCTGTTGGTGTAGGATTTGCGTATAAGTTCTAACACTTCTAAAAAATATTAATAGAGAAGCTGTCTCACAACGAGGCAGCTTTTTTTTTATTTCTTTTAATAAACAAAATCATATTAGATTAAGAAAATCAGTATATTTTCTTAATTTCGGAAATGAATATTTGCATGGTATAAATCTTCGGATTTATGCAAAAACACAGCAAGATGAAAACCTTTCTCAAAAGACTTTTAAGATTATTTATCATTGGAATCATAAGCATTGTTTCAATTATTATTTTTTCTAACTATTGGGTCAACAAACAATCTAACGACAGTATTTTCGATGAAATAGAAAACATTCCATACAACAAGACTGGCTTGGTTTTAGGAACGAGCAAAAGAGTGGTTGGTGGTGGAGAAAATCTATTTTTCAAACACAGAATCGAAGCTGCTTATCAATTGTTCAATGCTGGAAAAATCGATTATATTATAGTGAGTGGCGACAATTCAATCATGGAATACAACGAAACACGCGACATGAAAAATTCTTTGATCGAACTCGGTGTTCCTGAGGATAAAATCATCGATGATTTCGCTGGATTTAGGACACTTGACTCCGTCATACGTTCAAAAGAAGTGTTTGGACAAGATTCAATCACCATCATCTCACAAAAATTTCACAACCAACGAGCTATATTTATTGCAAAAAATCACGATATTTACGCGCTGGGTTATAATGCTAAAGACGTACCTCAATATTATGGTAAAAAAACTCAGACAAGAGAATATTTCGCAAGAGTTAAATCCCTAATAGATGTATATGTCTTAAGGACTATGCCTAAGTTTTATAAAGAAATAGAAGTGTTTCCTAACAATTAATTAAAATGTTAATAATCGGTATAGCAGGCGGAACTGGGTCTGGAAAAACAACAGTTGTAAACAATATTTTAAATAATTTAAACTCCCAAAATGTTTTGGTTATTTCACAAGACAATTATTACAAAGCACACAATGATTTATCTTTTGCAGAAAGAGAAAAAATCAATTTCGACCATCCGCGCTCGATAGATTTTGATTTGTTGACTGAAAATATTCAAGACTTAAAAAATGGAAAAACCATAGAACAACCTATCTATTCGTTCATCACTCACAGCAGAAAAGACGAAACCATCATCACGCATCCCAAAGAAGTGATCATAGTAGAAGGTATTTTGGTTTTCACACATCCCGAATTGAGAGAATTATTCGATTTGAAAATATTTGTTCAAACAGATTCCGATGAAAGGTTGATCCGAAGAATCACGCGTGATATCAAAGAAAGAGGTAGAGATTTGGACGAAGTGATCAATCGATACAGAAACACTTTAAAACCTATGCACGAACAATTCATTGAACCATCAAAAGTTCATGCAGACATCATAGTTCCAAATATGAAAAAGAAAAATGAAGCTGCTATAAGTGTAATTTCAACTTTGATCAAAGATAAACTTACAATTACCAATACATTCAATGAGTAAAAAAGAAAATAAAAAGACAATATTTCCTAAAAAGTGGTATAAATTACTGCTTAACAAATTTACTATAGTCACTATTTTATTCATTGTTTGGATGATTTTCTTCGACCAAAACTCCTACTTTATTCACAAAGAATTGGATGAAGAAATCAAAACCCTAAAAATTGAGAAAAAGCAATATGAAGAAAGGTTAGAAAAAGAAACCATTCAACTCAAACAAATACAAACCGATCCGCAAGAAATAGAAAAAATAGCAAGAGAAAAGCACTTCTTGAAAAAAGAAAATGAAGATGTTTTTATCGTTGAAGAAAGAAAAGTAAAAAATGAAGAAAATGACGAACCAAAATCAGAATAATTTCAAATCAATCAGTCCAAAGGAATGGAAATTAAAAGTTCAAGCCGAATTAGCTGGTTTAGATTATAATGAAGTTTTAGTTTGGGACACTTTGGAGGGCATACAAATAAAACCTGTTTATACGGAAGAAGATAAAAATTCTGATTTCAGCCAAAATATAAAAACCCAAAAAGATTGGAAACTGATAGGTGAACTCATTGATGCAGAGAATCAAGACTATTCTTATCTCTACGGTTTTAAAGTCAAAGAAAACCAATTCCAATCGATCACTAAACTTCCTGAATATTTGGATTTCTTTTACTCAATTGAAAATCCTTATTCATTTTTGGAAAACGATTTTTCTAAAATCAAAAATTTACAATATTTAGGTTTGGATGTCATTGGCAACTTTGCTTCGACTGGTAATTGGTACAAATCGCAAGATGAGGATTTCGAATTGATGAAAAACGCCATTCAAAACAAAGCCTTTGAAAAATCAATTGAAATCAATGCTTCTTTGTATCAAAATGCTGGTGCCAATCATGTTCAGCAAATCGCTTATGCAATTGCTCATGGAATCGAATATTTAGAGAAATTTGGTGGAGAAACTGCTGAGAAAATTTACTTTAAAGTTGCTATCGGAGGAAATTATTTCTTTGAAATTGCAAAGTTGAGAGCTTTGAGAAAATTGTGGAATTTCATAGTAGAAGAATCTTATGGCATTCAACAAGAAACTTTTATCTACGCCGAAAATTCATTGAGAAACAAATCGATTTTAGACATTCATAACAACATTATCAGAAGTGGTTTGGAAGCTTCATCGGCCATACAAGGTAAAGCCGATGCTGTGAATTTATTGAGTTTCAACTCGATTACAAACAGTACGGATTTTTCTGAGGAATTGGCTTCTAAACAACAATTACTTTTACAAAAAGAAGCTTATTTCGACAAATTTTCAGATCCGATTTCAGGAGCTTATTATATAGAAAACTTATCGGAATTGATAATAAAAAATGCTTTGGATATTTTCCAAAGGATAGAAGCTGATGGTGGATTTATAAAATCACTTTTCGATGGAAGCATTCAGAGATCTATTTCAAAAAGTGAGAAAAAAGAGCAGGATTTATTCGACAAAGGTGAATTGGTTTTGATCGGTGTCAATAAATTTAGAAATCCTGAAGATAAAATTCAACCGATCGAAAAGAAATCGAGAAACGAACGTACATTGATACAACCTATTTTGGCCAAAAGATTGTCTGAAAAAATAGAAAATCAACAGAATGACTCCTAAGCAACTTTCATATGGAATTCTTAGAGCAACTGGAATCATTGCTTTTAGCTGCCTAACCTTATATTTCTTATGGCTGATTCGCTCAGTTTTTGCCTATTTGGCCATTGCGTTTGTGCTTGCAATGATTGGAAGACCTTTGATGAATTTGTTGAATGGTAAATTAAAAATTCCAAACTTCATCGGCGCAATCATCACTATCGGCACATTTATTTTGCTATTTATTGCATTTATCAGTTTATTCATTTCATTGGTTTTAAATGAACCTTTTAGATTTTTTGGGAATTTTGCTTATTTGGATCAATTCGAAGGTGCTATTATCAATCAATTTAAATTGCTGTCTGAATCTTTAGTTTTTTTGAATATTCCCATCTTAGAAACTTATTTGGATGAATTTTTCAGTGATTTAAGTTTACAAAGTTTTTCTGGCATATTTGGAGATTCATTGACTACACTTGGAATTTGGGCGATTGATACTTTTTCAGTAATATTTATAACCTTTTTCTTTTTAAAAGACAGAGATCTTTTCAACAAGATGATTTTGGCGGTAGTTCCCAAAAATGAAGAAGAGAAATTTCAAAATATACTTACGATTACAAAAAATTTATTGTCTCGATATTTCATTGGATTGACCTTGCAAGTCATCATAATGTTTGCATTTTATTTTATAATTTTACTTTCATTTGGTATAGATTACGCGGCATTTATCGCTTTGATTTGCGCTTTATTAAATCCTTTGCCTTATATAGGACCATTTATCGGAGGTGTCATCATGGCGACTTTATGCATCAATCATTTTCACGCCATAGGTTGGGATTACAACACACAGATTGTTCCAACGGTTTTATGGATAATGTTTTGGTATTTTCTCACTCAAGTTTGGGACAATTTCATCAATCAACCATTGATATATTCTCGAAGTGTAAAATCCAATCCTTTAGAAATTTTCTTAGTGATTCTCATCGGTGGATTTTTATTTGGAATTGTAGGAGTTGCCATTGCAGTACCAGTTTATACTGTTTTAAGAGTTATTTTAAAGGAATTCTTTTCTGAATATAAAATCGTTCAGAGCATCACACGAAATCTTTAATCCTTAGTTTCGATTGTAAGGTTAATTTAATAATAAATTTACACTTTGAGATAACTTACATTCATAGCATAGTAAGCATTATTTTGTACACATATATTTAATCTATGTCAAGTCCTTCAGCACAAACCATCGATAAATCCGTAAAAAAGTTTTTGCCATTCATCTTAGCAACAGCTATTTTTATGCAGATGCTGGATTCTACCATTCTCAATACTTCTTTACCTGCCATTGCAAAAGATTTGAACGAATCACCGCTCAATATGCAAAATGCAATTATCAGTTATGTATTGACTTTGGCTTTATTTATTCCAATCAGTGGATTTTTAGCGGATAAATATGGTACTAAAAGGATTTTCATCACTGCATTGATATTATTCTCTATAGGTTCATTGCTTTGTGCAATTTCTCAAAGTCTAAATCAATTGGTGATTTCAAGGGTGATTCAAGGATTGGGTGGAAGTTTGATGACACCGGTAGGCAGATTGGCATTGATAAAAACTTTTGAGAAAAAGGAATTGGTTCAAGCCATGAATTATGCCATAGTTCCGGCATTGATAGGACCTGTTTTAGGACCATTGGTCGGTGGTTATATGGTGGATTATTTGAGTTGGCATTGGATTTTCATCATCAACATTCCGATTGGAATCATTGGAATTCTTTTGAGTTTAAAGTTCATGCCCAATTTCAAATCAAAAACTTTAAGTTTTGACTTCAAAGGATTTTTAATTTTTGGCGCAGCATCACTTTCTTTATCCATTGCCTTGGAATTACTTGGCAACACCGTTCACATCACTCCTATCCTATCGATACTTATCTTAGGTTTTGTATTGCTATATTTATATTATCGTCACGCAAAAAAAGACAGCGATCCGATTTTCCCTTTGAATTTATTTCAAATCAGAACTTTCAGAATAGGAGTTGTTGGCAGTTTAGCCACGCGTATGGGAATCAGTTCGATTCCTTTATTATTACCATTAATGATTCAAATAGCATTTAAGGAATCTGCAGTTGTTTCAGGATGGATAGTTGCTCCCATGGCTTTGACAGCTATGTTTGGAAAATCTTTTGTCATACGAATCTTAAATCACTTCGGTTATAGAAAAACTCTGATGACAAACACTTTGATCATTGGTTTCCTAATTTGTTGTTTGGCTCTAACGAGTATCAATCAATCCATATATATATACCTTCCACTGATTGCGATTTTAGGATTCTTTAATTCCATTCAATTTACTTCTATGAATGCTATATCGGTTGCTGATTTGAGGGATTATCACACGAGCAGTGGAAATTCACTTATATCGGTCAATCAACAACTTTCTCTTGGTTTTGGTATTGCTACTGGATTAATCATTTTGAAACTATTCGGTGGAGACACAGCTCAAATTCCAAGCGAAATCCACACTTCATTTCGCTATACTTTCTTATTCATCGGTGGATTGACTATGCTATCGAGTTTTATCTATAGAAGATTACATTTCAAGGATGGTGAAAATTTAAGAGCCGATAAAAACTAAATTTCCACCAAAATATCGAAAATTTAAACACCAAAAGAAGGCTTTCATTTGGCATGAATTAAATCATAAAATTCAAAGCGATTTCATCAAAAACAAGCTTAGTTCTACTGTAGAATTAGTTACGATTTTAAATCGCTATTTATGACAATTTTGTCTTAAATCGATTTTATGATATTTATTATGTTTCAGCCATATTTTTGAAGATTCTTCAAAAATTATTAAAAAATTAAGCGCATAATGATTGATATCATAATTTTTTAACATTTTTTAACTTAATTTCATATCAGTAATTAATCAATCAAACACATCAATTATGAAGAGTTTAAAATTAGTTTTCGGAGGCCTTTTAATAATGCTTTTATCAGTTCAATTTTCAGTTGCTCAAACGTATAATTTAAGCAATAATTCTTCGACACTTAAAGTGGACGGAACATCGAATTTGCACGACTGGAGTATTACCTCAAATAGCCAAAAAGGAAAAATGACAGCAGAGGTCAACGATGGGAAAGTAACAAAAATTCAAGCGCTTGAATTTAGTGTTGCAACCGAGAGTTTAAAAAGCGGTAAATCAGGTATGGACAAAAACACTTACAAAGCCTTAAAATCTGACAAACACAAACAGATTACGTTTACAATGAACAATGTGAAAAGTTTGAATTGCTCAAGTGCCAACAGCTGTAAAGCTACTGTGAACGGAAATTTAAACATTGCGGGAGTTTCTAAATCAGTTGACATCACTTTCGATATAAAAGTTAGCGGTTCGAGCATCACTTTGACTGGAAACAGAAAAATCAAAATGACTGATTATAAAGTTGATCCACCAACGGCTATGCTTGGAACGATCACCACTGGAAATGAAGTCAATGTAATCTTCAAATCAGTATTTACGAGATAACAAATAAAACATATTAATTAATTTCAAAAGTTAAGTTAATGAGAAAATTATTCAGAAATTCAGTTTTGACTTTGATAGCTTTATTTAGCGTTCAGTCATATGCACAAGAGAAAAGCAGTCGAGATTTTGACAACTTTAGGGCAAGAGATTTAAATGGTGTGACTCAATTTGAGCCAAAAAAAGACACTACTTCTAATTTCGATGGATTAAAAGTTAGAATCGGTGGAGCATCGACCATACAATTTCAAGCACTTGATCATAAGAATGCGGCTGTAAGTCC
>DEQC01000073.1:13016-22241 GCA_002359055.1 Flavobacteriales bacterium UBA3376
ACAGCAAACCTTGATTTGGATGTTCATTTAGCACCAGGTTTACAGATGCACTTAAGAACGTATTTATCTTCTCGACATCACCCAGAACCATACGTGAAAGGTGGTTACATTCAAATTGACAAATTAGACTTCATCAGTGAAGGACTTTTAGAAAATTTGATGAACAAGATGAGAATTAAAATCGGTCATATGGAAAACAACTATGGTGACGCTCATTTCAGAAGATCAGACAACGCTCAAGCGATTTACAACCCATTTGTAGGAAACTTGATCATGGATGCGTTTACAACTGAAGTCGGCGCTGAGGTTTATTACTTCGATCGTGGATTCTTAGGAATGGTTGGTGTGACCAATGGAAAACTGAATCAAGCAGTTAATAATCCGGACACAACAGATCCATCTTTGATTGTAAAACTTGGATATGACGATATGGTAAATGAGGATTTACGTTTGCGATTGACCGGTTCTTTGTATCATACCAATAAGAGTGCTAATGCATATTTGTACTCAGGTGACCGCGCAGGTTCAAGATATTATTTAGTGATGGAACCTGAAGATGCTACATCGGCTGGAAACTTTAGATCAGGTAGATTTGACCCTGGATTTAGAAACGAATTGACTGCAATTATGTTCAACCCTTTCATCAAATATAAAGGACTTGAATTTATGGGAACACTTGAATTTGTTTCTGGTAAAGCAGATGCAGAGACTGATACGAGATCATTTACTCAATATGCAGGAGAAGCTATTTATAGATTCGGTAAAACTGAAAATATCTATCTTGGTGCTCGATACAATTTGGTAGATGGTGAAATTATGGGTGGTCACGATGTAGATATCAGTAGATTCAACATTTCTGCAGGATGGTTTATGACTAAAAATGTACTTGCAAAGGTTGAATATGTGAACCAAAAATACAATGGATTCCCAACGGACAACATCTTACACGATGGAAAATTCGACGGATTGATGCTTGAAGCTGTAATTAGCTTCTAATGATAAATCTTTAAAGTGGAGAAATTAATTTTCTCCACTTTATTCAAACAAAACCTTGATCATATGAAACGCTTGCTCCTTTTAATTTTATTCAGCACACTGACTTTCATCAACGAAAGTTTCGCTCAGAGTAATTACCAAACAGTTATCGTAGGAATTTCACCTACAACCAAACTTCATATCAATGGAGAAGCCAACATTACTAAATTTACTTGTACTTTCAATGCTCATTATTTAAGAAGAAATAAAAGTGAAATTCGCTTTTTGAAAAAAGGAAATAATATAGATTTCAACAATGCTGTCTTGGATTTAATGAACGAAGCATTTGACTGTGGAAGCAATGCCATCAACAAAGACTTTCATGCATTGCTCAAAACCAAACAACATCCTAAAATCACTTTGGAACTCAACAAAGTAATTCTTAAAACCAATAATTCAGGAGAAGCATTTGCAACAATTACAATCGCTGGAGTAAAAAGAGGATATTCATTTCCAATCAAACTCAATTCGAACAATAAATTTTCTGGAAAACTCAGTTTAAATATACGCGACTTCAACCTTCAACCTCCAAAAAAATTGATGGGACTCATAGTGATTAAAGATAATATTGAAATCAACTTCGATATTGTTACAAAAGAACTTTAATTTCAACCAATTTTTATTTAAATTTAAGTAAATAGCTTTAAATTTATCTAAAAAATAAGCTATGCATTTTTCGATTCAAACCTTATTAGAAAACGAACTCGTTCGATTAGAACCATTGAAAGAAGAGGATTACGAAGAATTATCCGCTGTGGGATGTAATCCTGAAGTATGGATCAATCACCCTAACAAAAGCCGAGGAACTGAAGCTGGATTTAAAGTATTTTTCGATGGCGCCATCAAAAGTCAAGGTGCATATTTAATCAGAGATTTGAAAACCAATCAAACCATAGGTTGCACTCGATTTTATGATTACGACCAAAAGAACAATTCCATTTTTATAGGATATACTTTTTTTGATCCAAATTATTGGGGCAAAGGCTTCAATGCTGCTACCAAAACTTTGATGTTGGATTATATTTTTCAATATGTCGATAGAGTTTATTTTCATGTAGGTGCAGAAAATCAACGATCGATTGGAGCAATGAAAAAGTTAAAAGCTAAAAAACTAAGAGAATTGGTCGTGGCTTATTTTGGTGAACCCGATCGAAACAATGTTGAATTCATCATCGAAAAGAAAGATTGGATTTCAAAATAATTTTAGAAAAATTCGATATGAATTTCACTACCTTTTTTTAGACCATAAAGCGTACTTGCTGCTCCATAATTTTGAGGATTACCTTTGTACATAGCGATTTCAAGATATCCAGAAGAGCCAAATAAAGCCATTCCTCGCCCATAATCAGCCGATTCATTTTCGAAATCTCTCACAACCTCATTATAATTTCTATAAATTGTATTGAACTCATGATTTCTGAAACGAACGATAAATTCTCGTTTTTTTCCAACTTTTTCAAATAAATCTGCCGTTACATTGGTAATTGAATTTCCGTAATTATCAATATAAATTACAGTTCCAATAATGGTTTTATTGTCTTTGACAACAGCTCTCAAACTCGAAAGCTCCTTGAATTCTTTGATGTACTGCCCAACAACTGCCAAATTTCCACCTCTTGCCAAATGACAAGCCACAGGAACAAATATATCTCGAGTTACAAAAACAGAATTTAAATTGACTTGAGGAATGTTGATTTCGACAATTTGCGTAGGATTTACTTCAGCATTTATCAATGACAAAATCCCATTGTCACTCGAAATAAAATAATGACCATCTATAAGTGCAGCAATCGGCCTTTTCAAAGGATGAATCAAACTATCCACACCTATAATATGGATAGTTCCTTTCGGGAAATCCTTATAAGAATTCTTTATGATAAAAGCACCTTCTGCTATATCGAATGGTTCGACACTGTGCGAAACATCGACTACATTTACATTTTCAAGTTCTGAATAAATTTTTGCTTTGACAGAAGCTACGAAAGGGTCTTTATATCCAAAGTCTGTTATTAAAGTGATAATTGGCATGAATTTCAATTCTTCCAGACAAATATATTATGTATTTTTGTAATGAAAAGAATTTAAACATAAGACATTTGACAGAATTACACATAGAACTAAGCGATGTAAGCACCCAAGAGTTTTACGGAGCAAACAATGAAAATTTCAAATTGCTTAAAACTCATTTTCCTAATCTTAAACTCATTGGTCGTGGAAAAAAATTATCTGCTGTAGGTGAGGAATCTCATTTGAATGAATTTTCAAATAAACTCACCCAAATCATCGAACATCTCAAACATTACAACCGACTCAACGAAAATGATTTAGAACGTTTACTCGACCCTGAGTACAAACACAGCCGAATCAAAAAATCAGAAGAAATTTTAGTTCATGGCGTGAGCGGAAGGTTGATCAAAGCTTTGACTCCAGGACAAAAAAAATTGGTTGAATTGGTCAATAAAAACGATATGGTTTTTGCAGTCGGTCCGGCTGGTACTGGTAAAACTTATACAAGTGTAGCTTTGGCAGTTCAAGCTTTAAAAGCTAAAGAAGTCAAAAGAATCGTTCTAACAAGGCCAGCAGTTGAAGCAGGCGAAAGTTTAGGTTTTCTTCCAGGTGATTTAAAGGAAAAGTTAGATCCCTACTTACAACCTTTGTACGATGCTTTGAGAGATATGATTCATTATGAGAAACTCAATACTTATTATGAAAAAGGGATCATAGAAGTAGCACCTTTGGCGTTTATGCGTGGACGAACTTTGGACGAAGCTTTTGTAATTCTCGATGAAGCACAAAATACCACACATTCACAAATGAAAATGTTTTTGACCCGAATGGGAAAAAACGCGAAATTTATAATTACAGGTGATCCTTATCAAATCGATTTGCCACCGAAACAAAAATCGGGACTTAAAGAAGCGATGAACATCCTAAAAGACGTTGATGGAATTGGGATGATTCAATTGACTGAAAAAGATGTGGTCAGACACAAATTGGTAACCAAAATTCTTAAAGCTTATAAGAATGCCGATTTAATGCAAGAAAAAAAGAGCAATGAAAAACAGTAAGTTCCAAGAAGGAGATTTTTATAAAACACCTGAAGGATATCTTGTTTTTACAGAACAATACCATTTGAGAAGAGGATATTGCTGCAAAAGTGGTTGCCGACATTGTCCTTATGGCTATGATAAAAAAACAGATACTTTTCGGAAGAAAGGAGAAGAAAAGAAGGGGTGATTTTGGTAGCTGGGACTGGGACTAAGAATTAGGGAATAGGGATTAGGAGTCAGAGGCAAAATAATTTAAAAATAAAAACTGGAACATCTAGCCTTTAATAAAAGCCTTGTCAAGGTTTGAAACCTTGACAAGGCTCTGAGTTATTTACATCTACCTCAATAACTTTCTCCTAATATTTCAGACCTAATCATTAGCTTCTAGCACCCAACCTCAAAACCACTCCCCCACTGAACCAACGACCCGGCATGGGAATCAAATTGGTTTCGGTATAAGAAGTGTTAAACAAATTGTTGGCTTGCACGAAAATTTCCCATTTTGTATTTTTCCATTTCAATTTCGCATCCAACAGCTGATAATCATCCAAAGTAATCCTATCATTGTAACGATAAACCCATTCCAAATTCATGTTTCTCATGACTTTATGGTTCAATTTGGCGGTAAATTGATGCTTCAAATGGTCCAAAATATATTTTGACAAATGTCCGTCGGACTCAGTTAAACGATTATCTAAATAGGTATAACCGATTGAAATATGATGGACAAATGATGATTTGAATTGATATTCGGCGAAAATCTCTATGCCTTTCAATTCAACTTTGGCGATGTTCAACGCCTGCCATTTTTCTTCTTCCGATGATTTGACCCAGTCGATGAGGTTTTTACTGTCTCTCGCAAACACATTGGCTTGAATTTCCCAACCCGATTTTCTGAAGCGATAACCCAATTCATAAGCCAATGCTTCTTCCGGTTTTAAATTTTCATTGCCCTCAGTTACACTATCGACATAATATAAATCGGTATAAGTGGGCGTTCTGTAAGTCTTGCCCACATTGGCATACAAGCGATGGTGCGTATTGATGGAATAGCCCACATCCACCCCCGGATAAAAGAAATTACCGAAATCGTTATAATCAGTCCACAAAGCACCCGGTGTAATGCTCAATTTCTTATTGAAAAATTCAAATTTATGTTCCAAAAACAAAGAAGCAGCCGTTCGATTCCATCGACCTAAATTGTTGCTGCTCAAAAATTCTCTTCTTCCTTCCAAGCCCAAGGCGGTTTCTCCCAATTTCCATGAATAAGTTAAATTGGCATCTGCACCCACCGTATTGCCAATGTGCATATTCCGATACAAAGACGGATTGTCACGCACAAACAAATATATATCTTGATGACGACGCCAATAAACCGAGGTATTTAGTTTGAATTTCTCCCAATTGAAATCAGCACTCAAGCTTCCCACAGAACTTTGGGTTTCTTCATATTGTTCAGTAGCGGTTGGTGTCGCATAGAAACCGTTGGCACCGAATTTCTTTTCGATGAATCCAGCTTGGAAATTCATTTGGTGACTACCGAATTTCAATTGATTTTGGTACCAGAAATCGTGTTTTTTCACATCGGTATTGTGTCGATAGCCGTCGGTTTGAAAATAAGAAGCACCTATCATTTGTCTAAAATCCTCTCCTCCAGACTGAATGGTGGAATGAATTCCCCAGGCACCAAATTCACCCCCTTTGATTTGGGTTTCCAACGAAAAATCAGCACTTAAATTGGTGATGATGTTGACCACGCCCGCATAAGCATTTTGACCAAATCGCCTTGCAGACGGCCCTTTGACGACTTCAATCTTTTGAATCGCATCCAATTGAATCGGCAAATCCAAGGAATGATGTCCGGTCTGCACATCGCTCATTCGCACCCCATTGATCAAAATCAAAACCTGTTCAAAGGAAGAACCTCTGATGCCGATGTCGGCTTGGGTACCGTTGACTCCTCTTTGACGGATATCAATTCCGGACTGATAAGCCAACAATTCTTCTATAGAAAGTGCTGGTGTATTTTGAATGTCTTTTTTGGTGATAATTTGAAGATTTCGGTCGATTTCAGAGAGCGAAACTCTCATTCGTTTGTCGGACAAAACAACCGCGTCCAACTCGACTCCTTCTTGAGCAACAACCGATGAGGCCCACAAAAGAGCACTCAGACCGATGAGTAATTTTTTCATGTATTGTAGTTTTCGCGTTTCCGGGCGCAAATATAGTGGAAGATGGGGCAAAACCTCAAATTGAATCAAAAAAAATCCCGGCATCTCTGCCGGGACCCTCTCTACTAAAACTTAAGTACCATGAAAACTCAACTACCTTATGAAAAGAATAGTACTTAAACCTTAAATATACAAACTACGTGCCAAAGTCATTAAAAAGAATATTTATTTTCTTTAATTAAATATTCTGCAATATCTGACTTCAATTGCACTATGTTTGGATATTCATTATATCGTGTAAATCTTCTTAATCCAGAAAGCATCATTCGTTGTTCATCTCCTTCTGTGAATGAAATAATACCTTCAGTAGCTTTATTTTTTATCACTTCTACGGACTGGAACAACTGCAATTTAGCAATTTTAATTGGAATTTTCGCGAATTCTTCTGAATTATTTTTAGCGATTTTTTCAGCTCTTAAAATTGTACTTTCAGCCATATAAATCTCTATCATAATAGCTGCTGCTTTGAGTATCAATTGTTGATGTTGCTCCAATTCAGCACCGAATTTTTGCAAGGCTGCTCCTGCCACCATGAAAAAGGTTTTCTTTAGATTTCCAATAATTTCTTTTTCTTGAGCAAATAATTCTGAATAATCAGGAATATCGAAGGAAGGAATACTCATCAATTCGTCGGCAACTGACATCGCTGGTTTCATCAAATCAATTTTCCCTTGGAAAGCTCGTTTCACCAACATACTTACAGCCAACAAACTATTGATCTCATTGGTTCCTTCGTAAATTCTCGAGATACGAGCATCCCTCCAAGCGGCTTCCATCGGAACTTCTTTCGAATAACCCATTCCTCCATAAATTTGAATTCCTTTGTCTGCTGCGACTTGAGCAATATCGGAAATCCAAACTTTAAGAATAGAAGCTTCTATGGCGTATTCTTCAACACCTTTAAGTTCAGCTTCGTTTACTGGCATCCCATTGGCAATATTATCAGCAATTCTATCTTCTATATCTTTCGCCGCTCTATACGCTCCTGCTTCTGAAGCGAAAGTTGCCGTAGCCATTTCTGCTAATTTCTCTTGAATGGCTCCAAAAGTATTGATAGAAACTCCAAATTGCTTGCGTTCAGATGCATAATTAATTGCATTCGAAACAATTCTACGCTGTGCATCCAAACATGCTGCTCCCAATTTAATTCTACCTACATTTAAAGCATTCAAAGCAATTTTGAACCCTCCATTTCTTTCACCCAACATATTCTCAACCGGCACTTTCACTTCATTTAAAAATACCTGACGAGTAGATGAAGAAACAATTCCTAATTTATCTTCTTCCTCTCCCAATGAAAATCCTTCACCTGCTTGAGATTTTTCGATGATAAATGCAGTTATATTTTTGTCGTCTTCAATTCTTGCAAAAACGATGAACAATTCAGCAAAACCTGCATTGGTAATCCACATTTTATTTCCAGTCAGAATATAATGTTTTCCGTCTTCTGATAAAACGGCTTTGGTTTTACCTGAATTTGCATCGGATCCTGCTTCAGGCTCAGTCAAGGCATAAGAAGCAAACCACTCTCCAGTTGCTAATTTTGGCAAATATTTTTTCTTTTGCTCTTCATTTCCATACAATAAAATCGGTAAAGTCCCAATTCCTGTATGTGCACCATAAGCCGTTGCTAATGAACCTGTAGCTCCTGAAAGGTAATCACAAACCAACATGGTTGTAACAAAGCCCATTCCTAATCCTCCATATTCTTCTGGTACAGAAATTCCTAAAAATCCTAATTCTCCTAACTTTTTCATTAAATCATGCACCAAATCGTAATCTTTATTTTCTATTTGATGCTTTTTAGGCCAAACTTCTCTATCGATAAACTCTTTTGCAGATTCCAGCATCATTTTTTGTTCTTCGCTAAAATCCTCATGAGTAAATATATTTTCCCAGCTGAGATCTTTTACTAAAAACTCTCCGCCACCTAATCTATTGTTGCTCATATTTTTATATTTTATGTTAAAATTAACTTCTTAAAGTATTTCAAAAATTGAAGCTGCTCCCTGTCCTGTACCTACGCACATGGTAACCATACCATATTTTTTATTTTGTCGCTTCATCTCATTCATCAACTGAACGGTTAACTTTGTCCCAGTACAACCCAATGGGTGACCGAGAGCAATTGCACCGCCGTTGACATTCACTATATCAGGATTGATGTCCAAACCTCGCATAACTGCTAAGGATTGAGAAGCAAATGCTTCGTTCAACTCAATCATCTCAATGTCTTCCAACTTCATATTTGCTTGCTCCAATGCTTTTGGAATGGCATACATAGGACCAATTCCCATAATTCTCGGAGGCACTCCAATGGTCGAATAAGAAACTAATCTTGCTATTGGTTCCAAATTCAATTCTTTCACCATTTCTTCTGACATTATCATGACAAATGCAGCTCCATCTGACATTTGAGAGGAATTTCCTGCTGTTACAGATCCTCCGTTAGCAAACACCGGTCTTAATCTTGCCAATGCTTCTAAAGAAGTGTCAGCTCTTGGACCTTCGTCTTGATCAAAAACAATTTTCTTGGTTTGAACCTTTTCGTTTTCATCCAAAACATTCATTTCAACTTCCAAAGGAACGATTTGATCTTCAAAACGATTTTCTTCCAAAGCTTTCAAAGCTTTTTTATGTGATTGATAAGCAAATTCATCTTGATCTTCACGTGAAATATTAAATTCATTGGCTACAGCTTCAGCCGTCAATCCCATTCCCCAATAATAATCAGCATTTTTCTCAGAAACTTTTGGATCTGGAATAGGTTTGTATCCACCCATTGGAATATATGACATACTCTCTGCTCCACCGGCGATGATACAATTGGCCATACCTGTTCTAATTTTAGCAATTGCAGTTGCAATTGACTCCGAACCAGAGGCGCAATATCTGTTGATAGTTACACC
>DEQC01000061.1 GCA_002359055.1 Flavobacteriales bacterium UBA3376
ATTAATCCATGAGCTCCATATTTTTCGTTCAATTTAAATGTTATGTAAACAAGAAGTGAGGCAGATATTATTGCAAATGCAATGCATATCCATTGGTCTACTCCAATGATATACATGATTGTAAAAAGAAAGAAGATAGCTAATAATCCACCTACAAAGATAAATAGGTATTGGCTCTTAAGCCCTTTAAATTCTGCAGGTCTATTTACACCTTTATTAATCGTATATTCTGCCATACTACTCGTTTATATTTTTCTTTTATAAAAAGAATGAACGTAATATTGTGGCAGCTACAATCAAAAAGATGCATGCTCCAAACCAACTTGCAGCTGTTTTTCCAGTATCAGGATCACCAGAGCTAAATTTGTTATAGACTTTAATACCGCCAATAAGACCGACTACTGCTCCGATAGCGTAAATTAGCTTTGTGCCTGGATCAAAATAGGATGTAACCATGTTTGTGGCTTCAGTGATGCCACCAATACCATTTCCTTGTGCAAATGATGTGAGTGATGTTAACAGCACAGCTGTTAGAATATGAATTTTCCTTTTCATAAAAAACTGATTTATATTTGTTTGGGTAAATATAAATCTATTATGAATTGGTTTTTAAATGTGGCTTTATATGACGGAAAGTGGCAGAAGGTGGCCGGGGAAGGATATGTTTAAATTGTGGCTAAAGAATTAGCTTAAAATATGGCATGATGTTTTTGCAGTGTCGAACTCAGGTGTTAAACTCATATCTTTTGCTGGCAAGGGTGAATGTGGTTTTTGAAATCACTGAGTGAATGACTAAAATTTATCAGGTATAGACTAATAAATTTGGTATTATCTCTAAGGAATTAAAAATTATTCTGTATAACATTTGTTAGGAAACAGTTGTATCTTTTATCTTTTAGATCTAAATCCTAACGGTTTGAAAATTGGCGAGAGTGGTATTCTTATTGTGAACTTCAATCGAAGAAGTTTCTGCCACTCTTGCCATTTTTTTGTTATGGGCTGTGTTATTCTAGTTCGATTTCCACGCCTATGCTCATCAATAATGCTTCATATTGTTCATAGTCTTTTTCTTTAATTTTATCTAAGATAAATGTTGCTGTTTTTTTCATTTCAGGAATATCAATTGGTGTCATACTACGCTCGAACAATCCCTCTAGATGAGAAAATTCATTATTAATTCGGTCAGTCATTATTGCAGCTTGTCTATTGTCCTCAAAAAATTTTCTCAATTTTTCACTTTGGTCATTAGCATTTGGATATTTGTAGTAAAGAAATGCTTCTAGAAACTTTCGTGTATTGTTCCCAAAATTATAAAACCTATTGTGTTGTTCCTCATCATCTCCATTTGCAGTTGAGCATAAATAAATTTGGTGAAAAAGAAAGTTGAACTCAGTTACATAATCTTTCAGGTATTTGGGCATTAGTTTTATTTTACTTATTTCATTTTCTCTTGAGATTAAGAAATAGCCTCGCTGCTCTGTGCTTTGCAGACGCTTTAAGTATTTCAAAAAGTCTAGATTATGAGTAGAAATAAATATTTGCTCAAACTCTTGTTTGGCAATAATTTCTGCATTAATAATACTATAAACGAAAAAAATGTGATTACTGTCTAAACTTGAAATTGGGTCATCAATCCAAATAATTGGCTTACTACCTTGAGTTTCGACATCCTCAAGTTTTGCCATAAAATAACAAAATGCTATTAAACTGCATTCGCCTTCGCTTAAATGGTGGGCTTTTTTCCCATTTCTTATAATCTCAAACCGTATTTTTTTGCTACCGAGATTATCTGCTTCTTCTAGTGCTTGTAATGTTAGAAAGTTGTGTCCAAAAAAATTGTTTAAGTATTCATTTACTTTCGATGCTCCTTTTTCCTCATCCTTCATCAAACGTTCTTTATCTTCAATCTGAGAAATTTGATGTTTAATTTTATCTTCTACCGTTATTTTGTTTTGTGCTTCTATATCAGCTATTGCTTTTAAAGCTTCTATTTGTGATCTTACAGTTGAGTACTGTATAGTCGCTACGAAATCGCTGACTTCTCGTAATCGTAATAATCTTTTTGCTTCGGTTTGTTCTGTTCCTAACGAGTTATTATATTCGTTTGCTTGTGTTCTGAAAGTTTCAAACGCTCTCCAACAATCTTCTAGGTCCTGACTGTGGTCGGTAATATCATTATACGTTTTTGAATTTAGTAAATCGTCTTTGCGTTCTTGTAAGTTTTCTTTGACACGATATAATTCGGATTTAGTGCTATCAATCGCCTGTTGTCTTCTTGAAATCAAAGTATCTAATTCCGAATGAAATTTTGAATAAAAACTGTTTTTGTTGATTTGAAGTTGAGTATCAACATTACGAATTGAATTGTCAATTTGAAGAATTAACGCATCAATTTCTTTTTCTAATTTTTCAGATTCTTCATCAAAATGGCTGTCAAGTTCGTTCCAACGTTCTTGTGAAATGTCGTTGCCGCAAAACGCACATTGTTCAAGTTTTTCTTTGTGTATTTGGCGACCTTCCTTAACCCAACGATTAAGAATTGCATCTTTCAAAAGTTGCTCAATTTTATTAGAACTGCTGATTGATTTTGTTACAAGTTCTTTTGCTTTTGTATTAAGCGTATTTAAATCTATACTTGGTTTTGCAATTGCTGGAATGTCTGCATTAGCTCTTTCGTTTAGTAAATTCAGTTTTTTTGTTACTTCATCATCGGTTAATGGCTGAAACGAAGTTTCCAAAACCGTAGCAATGTCATTTTGAAGTTTGTTGATGTTGTAATTTTGGTCGCCAAACTTTTCAGACTTGTATTTTATTCCATTTGGATTGTTAGTTGCTTTAAAGCTTAATTGTTGGTTTAAGTTGTTGTTTTCTGTTTGATGCGCTTGTAATGCAGTTTTTGCCTTTGCGGAAGCATTTTTAAGCTCAAGATAAAATCCACTTGCATTTTTTCCTTTCTCTGTATCTTCTTCTTGACCTAAATCGTCTTTAAGCTTTCTTATTTCTTCTTCAATGGTTGCATTACCTCCAATAATAGCAAATGGTATAATGCTTTCGTCTGAATTTACAATGAATCGAAGATTATCTTTTACAAAATCTTCGTTAAACACTCTGATTTTCTTTCCGTGTGCAGTTAAATTATTTTGTGTTGTATTTTGATTGTTTTGAATACTTACTTCAAATTGAGGACTATCATATTTATCTGAAATATAACCGGTCTCTAAAGCTCTAACTATTCTAGAAAGAGTTGTTTTTCCTGAATAATTTCTACCATAAAGAATATTAATTGTCTTAAATAAGACTACATTATTTCTCTCATCTCGAACGATAGTGTCCCAATCGAAATCTCTGAAAACAGCAAGATTTTTTATTGATCTGAATTTTGTAATCATCTTTACTTGTAATAAATAATGGCATTGTTAACTTACATTACCCATAACGTTTTGGCGCTTGGCACAGTGGCGAATTTAGGAGCAAAAAACTGTCAATACACTACAAAAGTTGATACTAGGTAGAATGTTCAATTAACCACTCCACGCCCCCATTGAGCTAAAAGCCTATTAGTAGCTGGATTTATTTTCTTTCTATTTCTATTAAACCATCAATACCATTTCTCAAAGCTAATTGCTTTAACGTATAAATAAATCTTTCAATTTCCCTATTTATTATAGCATCATAGTCAGCACTCATAGAATTGAAGTCATTTGGAAGTAAATTTGAAATGGCATAATTTATTCCAGATAATGTTGTAGGGAAATCAATAAAAATTAATTTATTGTCTTTTATTTCCGTGTCAAGACTTATATTTCTTGGTCTTCCAGCATATTCAAAAGAAACATTTTTTGTTTGATATCCTCGTTTTAGTTGAGCGAATTGAAGATTGACGTCCGAGTTTAGCCTTATTGGAATAATCACTTTTATTTTACAATCATTATATTTTATTCCATCATATTCAAAGCCATCTTTTTCGATTATATATTTACATGTTGGAAAAAGTAAGTTTTCAAAATAACCAGATGCAAGTGTAGAAGATGGGAAGAAATTAATATCCGAATCAATTTGATTTCTGAATAATTCGCTCACTTGAGAAATCGCATTTACAAAGCTGGCAACATCATTCTTCTCATATCTAGCCAAAGATATTCCAGAAATATCAGATAATACTTTGAGTTCTTTGTCTATGACAAAAGCACATTTTGATAAACCTAAACGCCCGATAAATAATCCAAGTTCGAACAACACATTATCTCTTGGCTGAAGTACAATGTCACCTCTATATTCAACTAAATCATCTGTACTGCCGATTAACAATCCAAAATCAAACTGTAAGGAAGCTCTTAATAAGTCATTTAAAAAATTATTATTAATCTTAAAAACGGAAGTATCCCAAACGTTATCATTCCATAAAGTTACTTCGAAATCTCTCTCCAAAATTGTTTTAGCAGATTGAGCTAATTTAAGTTCCTCAGAAGATGAACCAATAAAAATCCTTTTCTTTCTCATTATGAATAAATTAATTGTCCTTTCTCAAAATAATCAAGATATAGTTCCTCATGAACGTCCGCGATCAGTTCATCTAAGTCGGATTTTATCTTTTTCATACCATCAATAGTGTCGTCTTTTAGCGGCTTTTCTGTGCCATTGGGGCTTTCAATACTTTTTCGATAATCTGAATCTTTAATTATTCTGTCCAATTGCTTACTTACTGCTTTTGCTATTTCAATTTCATTCCCCGTTTTATAATAAAGTTCTGTATTGTTAATTGAGTGTACTATAGTTGTCAAATGAAAACTACTTAGTTCAATATCCTCATTATCGGCTTTTAAAGTTTTAAGTAATCTAATAGCTTTTCGTGATCCATCATTGGTAGCGTCACCTTTAGAATTAACTTGACTGATGTGGGCAAATGGGTAGTCTAGTATTTTCTCTTCTTTTGTAAAGTCAAATAAATATATACCTCGATAATATTCGTTTGATATTTCTTCATATTCTTTTGTATTATACCAAAAGCAAAAAACTATGTCAACTTTTCTATTTAACGACTTGTTAAATATTGCAATACTTTTTTTTCCAGCTTTGTCCACTTCATCATAGATTGATTCCATTATTTTCTCAGACTGTTTTCTTAGTTCCTTTATGTCAGAATTAGGATTAGAATCTGTATATGGATTATCATTCGGAACACCTGCACCGTTATAATGATACCTGTTTATGATGGTTAATAAATCAAAATCACTGTGCACTTTTATATTTGTAGAAGTAGTTACAGAGCCTTGTGTTCTATATACTATAGAAAAATGCAAATTAAATCCATCTTCTAAATGTTTTTGAACTCTTTTTGCAGCTTCAAAAGTTTTATCATTATATTTTTTATCAATTTTAACCATAGCCTCCATTAAATATTTAATATTCTTAGGAATGCTCGGAGAGCTAAATGATTTTGTAAGTACTGACTCATTTAGCTCATTGTCGTAGCGTCTTGCTCGAAGGTTCTGTAATCGTTTTTCGTAATCTATTGCCATTTGATGTTTTTTATCTTGCTACTAACGTCTTATTTACGCAACTACTCTTCAACTTTCGCCAATTCTCACTATATATCTTTCGCAAACCATTTTATTCACTAGTCAGAAATTCGTCTATATGTGGCTTGTTATTAGCCTTATACTATCTTAAAGTGAAAATATATTCATTTCCAATTGGCGCAAGTTATCGTGTTGTTATTCATTTCTTCACAAATATAATACTTTAATATTAGTAAAAAAACACTTAAGAGTGTTTTTCACTTCTATATTTAGCTTGGATTATCTGTCTTTGGAGAACTTAATCATTCCAAGAAAATAATTTGTTTTTGCCTATTCTAAAACCTAAAATGGATCAGTAATTTTCCACTGAAAAGATAATATAAGAGATGCTAAGCTGTTTTGGTTTTCTTTTAGTTTAAACAATACATCTACCCCCTTGGTGC
>DEQC01000095.1 GCA_002359055.1 Flavobacteriales bacterium UBA3376
ATAATTTCTTCCTCGATTTGTTTCTGCGTTTTGGCAACCACTTCTTCGATACGTGCCGGGTGGATACGCCCGTCGGTAACCAATCGGTGCAAAGACAATCTGGCGATTTCTCTGCGGACAGGGTCAAAACAGGAAAGAATGATAGCTTCCGGTGTATCGTCCACGATGATTTCCACGCCGGTTGCGGCTTCCAAAGCACGGATATTCCGTCCTTCACGCCCGATAATGCGTCCTTTTACATCGTCCGATTCGATATTGAATACCGATACACAGTTTTCGATAGCTTCTTCTGTTCCGACTCTTTGTATGGTATTGATGATTATTTTTTTAGCTTCTTTTTGAGCGGTTAGTTTTGCCTCTTCAACGGTGTCTTGAATCATAGACATGGCAGATGTTCTTGCTTCTTCTTTGAGGCTTTCCATCAATTGATTTTTCGCATCTTCAGCTGATAAACCTGCAATGTTTTCTAATTTTTCAACCTGCTCTTTGTGAGTTCTCTCAACATCTTGTTGCTTTCTTTCTAAAATTTCTAATTTACTTTCGTAATCCTTTGCAAGTAAATCACTTTTTTCATTGGACTTTTTCGTTCGGGATAATTCTTGCGAAAGTTGAGATTCTTTGTCTTTAATGCGTTTCTCGGTATCATTTATTTTTTTGTTCTTCGACAAAATCACTTTTTCGTGTTCAGCTTTTAGCTCAATAAATTTCTCTTTTGCCTGAAGTATTTTTTCCTTTTTTATAGCTTCGCCTTCGCTTTGGGCTTCTTTTAAGATTGTTTTTGCTTCCCCTTTAGCGTTTTTCAGAATCGATGAGGCATTGTTTTTTTCTAAATATTTAGCAATGGCAAATCCAATCCCGCTACCGACAATGATGCTTGCAATGATAAATATAATTGTTCCAGTCTCCATAAATAATTAATGTTTAGTATAAATAAAAAAGCCCACATTAGTTTGGTTGTGTAAACTCTGTAAAAAACAGGTTTTGAGCTATCTTGCTGATCAAGGATCCATTTGCATGGCGTGCTTTTACAACAAAGTTTCACTCATTTTAATTGATTTGTGTTGAGTTTATCAAACGATATCTAATGTGAGCAGTCTTTTGCTAATCCGGATATTGAGTCCTGATTTATATGTCTTATTCAAAAAATCGATCTAAATTTTCATTCAAACGTTCCAATCGAGCTGTTATTTCCTCTACTTCTTGATTCTCTGATATTTGCGAGTGTATGGATTGTGAAGCAAACTGAAGCGCACACATCGCCAACACATCTTGTTTGTCGCGCACGGCATAGTTTTCTTCATATTGCTTAATCATTATTTCAATTTTCTTAGCAGCGTTTCTCAGGCTTTCTTCCTGAGTTTCGTTGCTGACAGTGAGTGGATACACTCTGTCTGCTATTGAAATTTTTATTCTTAATTTATCATCCATAGCCTCTTGTTAATCAGATAGCTGAGCAATACAATGGTCAATTTCTCTCACGAGTGAATTTATTTTTAGTTTCGTTTCTCTTTTATATTCTTCGCTGCCCAACAAAGCGTTAGAGGCCTTTAAGTCGTCAATTTGTTGATGTAACGTTTGTTGTTGCATCACAAGTTTATTGTTAACTTCTTTTTCGGTTTTGAGCTGATTACTCAAAGCCTTTTTTTCATCCTCCAGCTGCTTCATATCGCGTATAAGTCGTGCAAATTTCACCTCCAATTCAGCGATTATGTCTGTCATCTTGCTCATATAATTTGCCTACTTAAACCAATACAAATCTAATACAAAAATAATTAATATGAAATAAAATAGCCCGAAAGTTTTCGATTGCACAAGGTTTGCAGAAAAAATATTATCTTAGAGCTTAAAATAATTGTATGAAAAAGTTTGTATGTAGCTTATTGTCATTATTTATAGGCCAGTTTTCTTATGCGCAAATAGATTTATCTGAATATTTCTCGAACGAATTACTCTTGAATGGTACGTTTGGCGAATTGCGTTACAACCATTTCCATGCTGGCTTGGATATATCGACGAAAAGAAAAATTGGCGTGCCTATTTATGCGCCGGCTGATGGTGTGGTCAATCGGATAAAGGTGAGTCCATTCGGGTATGGCAAGGCTTTGTATGTTAAGCACAATGATGAGATTACGACCGTTTATGCGCATTTGGATGCTTATGCTGGAGAAATTGCACGATATGTAAAGGCTAATCAGTATGAGAGTCAATCGTTTGATATTGAGTTGTTTCCGGTGATGGATGAATTGACTGTAAAAAAGGGAGATTTAATTGGTTATTCGGGAAATACGGGAGGTTCCGGCGGACCGCATTTGCACTTTGAGGTTCGCGATACTTTTTCGGAAGATATTTTAAATCCATTGGATTACGGATTGGACAAGTTGGTAAATGACACACAAAGCCCTAAGCTAAATGGCATTCGAGTGTATCCGTTGGGGGAAAATGGAAAAGTAAATGGCGTATCGACTCCTTTTGAACTCACCATAAAAAGAACAGAAGATGGCAGCTATCTGGCACAAGCTGTTTATACTGATGCCGAAATAGGCTTTGCGGTAAATACTTATGATACAGCAGAAAACAGTTATGCAAAATACGGTTTGTATAGCCTTGAGCAAAAAGTAAATGGAAAAACTAATTATTTGCTGATTTTTGACCGATTTGCATTTAATGAATCACATTTTATCAATCAATTGGTGGATTATAGTTTTTTTGTCGAAACATCAAATAGGTACCAAAAAACTTTTTATCAAGGCGATTTTAATTTGCGTATGCTCAAATCTAATGTAAACCAGGGAATTATCAAACCAGAAAAAGGCAATGCTTACAATGTAAATATTGCCATGAAGGATTATTTTGGGAATACTACGCAGGTAAATATTCCAGTAATTTACAAAGAACAACAAAAAACTGAATCGGAGGAACAAGGTAAATACATCGATTACTTGCGGGATTATATTCTGGAAGAAAACAATGTAACAATTAGTTGGGATGCCAATACTTTTTATCAAGATGCACTTCTCGATTTTCAGACTGATAATAATTATGTGAAACTTCATCAGGATAATATTCCGCTACAGAAAAATATTACCATTCGGTTTGATTTGTCCAACGATACCTTGATTAACCAAGAAAAAGCTTTCATTGGCAGAATAAATAATGGCAAAGTAAGACACTATTCGACCTGGAAAACTAATCAACAAGTTTTTCAAATCCGAACCAAAAATCTGGG
>DEQC01000063.1:0-1119 GCA_002359055.1 Flavobacteriales bacterium UBA3376
CCACCGTTTTCACAGATTGGATTGCAATGCCAATCCGCATCGTCATCAAACAACAAATCAAATTGATGATTTTGGTAAAAGGATAATTTATCTTCGGTATCGGTATAAATTATTTTATCGGCTAAGCCTAACTCCTCTGCATCTGCGATTAAATCGGCATTTCTGCCTTCTAATCGTGGTTCGATATTCATGCGTTTGCAATGCGCTAAATATTGTTCATTACTGGTACGAACGGTCAAAATCCACACGTCGTGTCCTTTGTTTACCATGTGTTTTGCGAACTGAAAAACCACCTCATTGGTTAGGGTGTCGTCGTAATCGAACGCTACTTTTAGCTTGTAGTTACCGTTTTTGTCTTTAAACATAAGTTTGTATTCATATAGTAGTTACACGAATATACACAATTTTGCTTTAAAATCCACGTTAAAGATACTTTAAAACATGATGATTCCTGATAATTATCATTTGGCATATTAAAAAATAGTGCAAAATTCGCCAGTTAATTAATTGTAATTTTTTATATATGTCCATAAAAAATCAAACCCACACTTTCCATATCCCTGTGATGGGATTATCCTATACCATTGATAGCCCTATCAGGGTAGCGCATCTTGGGATTACTTCTGTGGTTTCTATTACCGATGATGAACTTACTGAAAGGTTACGTGGTTTTTACAGTAAAAAGTTTTTGCTCCCCTATCGGGAAATCACAAAAAAATGTTCAGATTATCGGGCCGAACGTATCAAAGAATATTTAAACATGCTCAATAAAGTGGTGTCGAAAAAGTTTCAAGAATTCAAACAAGAATTGCTTGAAAATAAAGCTACTTTAGAAAGTTACATCACATTTTTACCCGATGGCTCTCATTTGAAGTCTGGCTTACAAAAGTTTATTGACGATGGCATACATATGAAAGAGCAATTGAAAGATTATTTAAGCGAGCATCTAACAGCTGGTGCAATCGATGTGAATATCATGACCAAAGTAGATAAAGAAAATTATGAAAATGGCGAACAATTACCTGTAGAGTTCAACGATGCTCATGCGTCGCTTCGTGGCTTTGCAATGAGTGATTTGAACTCGGCTGTGGTACTTTCTGCCGGAATGAACCCAAGATT
>DEQC01000063.1:1236-5822 GCA_002359055.1 Flavobacteriales bacterium UBA3376
CTTTGGGTTTCAGAATATCGGATTGAATCGGGACTTAATTGTGGCGGACACGTCTTTGCTACTGACGGGCTTTTGTTAGGACCGATTTTGGAAGAATTCAAAACCAAAAAGGAAGAATTGATTCAGTCTGCACATGCGTTGTTGACTAAGGCACTAGAGGCTAAAAATCTACCTGTTCCAAAGGAGCCAATGAATCTGAAAATTACCGCGCAAGGCGGCGTGGGAACTGCTGCCGAACACGATTTTTTACTGCAGCATTACCAAATTGACTCGGTAGGTTGGGGCTCTCCTTTTTTGTTGGTGCCCGAAGCAACTTCTGTAGATGAAGAAACGCGCAATTTATTGGCAAATGCCAAAGAAGAAGATTTTTATCTCAGCAATATTTCACCTTTGGGTGTTCCGTTTAATACGGTGAAAGGAATGAGCAACGATTTCTGGAAACAAAAAAGAATCGATAACAATAAAGCCGGAAGTTCTTGCCCGAAAAAACTTCTTGCGCTCAACAAAGAATACGATTCTGAGGGGATGTGTACAGCTTCTAAGAAATTTCAGGACATTAAAATAGCTGAGTTAGAAGCCCAAAAAGAGAATCTTACAGCAGTAGAAATAGAAAAAAGGAAAACGGAAATCTTTGAAAAAGCTTGTCTTTGTGTAGGTTTAGTAAATGCTGCTTATCTCGAAAATGATATGGAAATCAAAGGACAGCAACAAGGTGTGGTGATTTGTCCTGGACCGAATTTGGCTTATTTTGACAAAATTGTTTCTTTGTCGGATATGGTGCAACATATTTATGGGAAATCTACATTTTCTGTGGATGCCAATAGACCAAATATGTTTATCAAAGAATTGAAAATGTACATGGAACATTTGTATAAAGGCGTTGAACAAGGCGTTGAATCGATGACCGCTCTTCAATTGAAAAAATGGAAATCATTTCAGAATAATTTACAAACAGGAATTGACTATTATAAAGAGTTGTTCACAAATAATCATTTTGTAAATCAGGAAAAAATAGCTGTTCAAAAACAATTAGAAATGTATAGCATACAATTGGATGAAATAAAGTTGTAATTTTTCCGAAACCTTCTAGTATTAAAAGCAAAAAAGCTTGCCGGTATGGCAAGCTTTTGCGTTTATCTATGGTTATTTACATCATTTCCATTTCACCATCATCTCCACTCATTCTTTGGCTGTTTCGTTGTTGCGCTTCGCGCTTGCTTTGGTTGAAACGGTATGTAAATGATAGGTTAAATGTTCGCTCTCTCCATTGTCTTTCGCCGTACATGTGTGCCGATGCCAAATAAGTTTCTGTTCGCCATTTGCGGGAATTCAACAAATCTTGTACGTTGAATGATACAGTTGCGCGGTCGTTCAGGATATCTTTGCTCAATGACATATTCACATTGTGGCTGTCCAACATTTTTCCTTGAGATGTATCTCCTCCAGAAAAATACATATAGTTGGTTTGCCAATCAATTTCGGCAGGTAAGTTTACACGAGCGGTTAATCGGCCTGTCCAACGGAAAGCATCTTGGTCAAAGTTTTGGTACACTTCATTGCCATCAAAATCCGTAAAAGTATAATCTCCTCTGGTTTGTTGTTGATAAAAATTCAGGTTACCATTTAATCTCAACCAATGATAAGGCGTGTAGTTAAAGTTAAACTCCAATCCATATCTGTATTCATCAGATAAGTTAATCGGTGACATTACCGAAATTGGGATTCCTTCGTCGTTTACACCATTAATTCGTCGTACAAACTCAAAAGAGTCTGTTGTTCTGTTAAGGTAAGCCGATGAACTCAAGGTGAAATAGCTCCATCTTTTCATAAAACCGATGTCAAAGGCATCTGTGAAAGCCGGATCCAAATCTGGGTTACCCATAAAAAAGCTGATCGAGCTGGAATAATTGGAAATCGGATTAAGCATTCGACCTCTCGGACGGCGTACGCGCTTGCTGTAGCTGATTGACGCATTGGTGCTTTCGTTAATTTCGTAGTTTAGGAAAACACTTGGGAAAAAGTTGTCGTATTTTTTCTCGTTAAAATCATTGGTTACCAATTGGTTCACATTAATTCTCGAACTTTCCCAACGCAATCCTACCATATAATTAAAACGATTGATTTTACTACCAAATTGCGAGTATAATGCCTGAACGTTTTCTTTGTATTCCAAATTATTTAAGAACATATCGTTAGGCTCAAGCGTTCCGTTGTTGTAGGTATTCACTTCGTAATTGGTATCAAAATTATTGAAATTCCCCAAATATCCTGCTTCAAAATGGGTGTTTTCGTTGATTGGCAATACGTAATCTAACCTTAATTGATGATTGAGGTTAAATTCTTCTGCCTCAGTAATATCTTCTGACAAAACGTTGTCTGTTCCCAATAAATAGGTTTGAATATCTGAATCTTCTAAATCATAGTTTTTAAAAACCGTTCCGGAAGCCAATAATTGGTGACCATCATCGTTAAATTTATAGGTAAACTCGGTGGTATAATCCACATTTTCTTTCAGGTCGTCCTCAGCAGTGCTTCTTACTCGGCTGTTTGTGAGGTTGCGTTGTGCATCATAAGTATGGTAAACCACCTCATTAGGGTTGTCACCATGGCTTCGTCTCCAAGAAAAGTTATTGTTCCAAGTTAATTTATCTGTCAAATACCATTCAAACCCAATATTACCGTTAAATCCGGTGCGTGTTCTTTCTCTGTCGCTAAACTCATCTACAAATTGAGTGGTATTGCCATTTTCGTCAAAATACTGCGAATTATTGAGTGAGTTTCCAAGTGTTTTGGTATCTCTGTAAGATAGATTGGCAAAAATATTAAAATTCTCCTCTCTATAATTTAAGGTCGTTGCGATATTGTATCCAAATGGGTCTGAAACAGTTGCGGAAACATTTCCGTTTACGCCTTGGTTTTTTCCTTTTTTAAGGATAATGTTGATTAATCCAGCGCCTCCTTCCGCTTCGTATCTTGCCGATGGGTTGGTGATTACCTCCACTTGGTCGATGGATTCCGCCGACAACATTTTTAAGGCCTCACCGATATTTGATGCCATCCCAGACGGTTTTCCGTCGATAAGCACACGTACGCTTTCGTTTCCTCTCAAGCTCACCGTTCCGTCTGCATCTACCGAAACAGAAGGCACATTGTCCAATACATCACTTGCCGTTCCGCCTCTTACCACGTCGTCGTCACCCACATTATAGATGCGTTTGTCCAGTCTTATTTCCACAGGTGCGCGCTCCACTTCAATCACCAAATCATCCAACGCTTCTTGCCCTGATGATACTTGCATAGTTCCCATATCCCAATTGGAGTCGATGGTGCGTTCCGGGATAAACATCGCTTCAAACCCCATGTACTCAACTTTTACTTCATAAACATCTGGGTTAACTTCAAATGAAAAATCGCCGTTTTCATCAGTGATTTCGCCAGTTATGTAGTTGATATTTGTTTTACTTTGAAAAATAACACTTGCATATTCAAGAGGTTGTTGGGTGCTTTGATCGATAATCTTACCGGAGATAACCATTTGATCTTGACTCATAACAGCTGTCGTCGATAAAAAAGCGAAGACAAAAAACAGAAACTTAACGTTTTTCATTATATATATATATTTTCTCAATAGCCACAAAAATACTGCCGAGATTATAATTTTCTCTCAAAATATTGTTAAGAATTTAAAGAAGAATGATTATGTGTTAATTAGTTATTTTTAAAGTATGTTTTTTATGAGCGAAAAAGGTCTTGCGATAACAGCTTTATTCCCATTTACAACAATTGGGCGTTCGATAAGCCGAGGGTTTTCGTGCATGGCTTTAATAATCTCATCGTCGGTGAGGGATTTATCTTTGTAGTTGTTTTTCCAGATTTCTTCTTTGGTGCGTACCAATTCGATAGGTTTTATCCCTAATTTGCCAATAATTTCTTTCAATTCATTTTCAGACAAAGGTTCATTTAAATATTTAACCACCTGAAAATCAATGTTATTTTCTTCCAAAAACTGTACACCTTCTCTCGATTTTGAACATCTGGGATTATGATAAATTGTAAGCATAAAATGTTTGATTTAGTATTAGACAAAAATACGCTAACTTAGCCACAGAAAAAAATAAGTTCCGCATGTATATCGAACAGCTCAAAAATAACAAAAACAGCTTACTCCTCTACCTTCCTTTTTCTGTTGGTTTTCTGGGTTTTATGCTGATAAATATTTTATACACCATTAATTCTGAAGCAGATGCAGATGAAATAATTCAAATGCTCATTCATCAAATTGGCAAAACGCCTACCTTTGTATTTTTGCTTTTACCATTGGCGGTGCTTTTATTTATTTTGTTAGGATGGGTAAAAATCGTACACAAACAGAGCATCCGAAGCCTCACTACAGCGCGCCCAAAAACGGATTGGAAACGTGTATTTTTTTCCTTTTTCCTCTGGTCAATTTTTCTCATCATCAGCGTATTGATTGGGTATTGGTTGTCGCCAGAAGACTATCAAATCACTTTTCGTTGGGGACCATTTGTCGTATTGGCCATTTGCAGTTTATTACTCGTGCCTTTGCAAACAAGTTTTGAAGAATA